>NZ_JZWV01000879.1 GCF_000966975.1 Streptomyces katrae
ACCGCGGTGAGCTGAGCCCCGAGCAGATCGACTGGGTCATCGACGCCTACACCCGCGGGATCGTCGCCGACGAGCAGATGTCCGCGCTCGCCATGGCCATCCTGCTCAACGGCATGAACCGGGCCGAGATCGCCCGCTGGACCGCCGCGATGATCGCCTCCGGCGAGCGGATGAACTTCGACTCCCTCTCCCGCCCCACCGCCGACAAGCACTCCACCGGCGGCGTCGGCGACAAGATCACCCTCCCGCTGGCCCCGCTCGTCGCCGCCTGCGGCGCGGCCGTCCCGCAGCTCTCGGGCCGCGGCCTCGGCCACACCGGCGGCACCCTCGACAAGCTGGAGTCCATCCCCGGCTGGCGCGCGCTGCTCTCCAACGAGGAGATGCTGAACGTCCTCGACACCACCGGCGCCGTCATCTGCGCCGCCGGCGACGGCCTGGCCCCGGCCGACAAGAAGCTCTACGCCCTGCGCGACGTCACCGGTACCGTCGAGGCCATCCCGCTGATCGCCTCCTCGATCATGTCCAAGAAGATCGCCGAGGGCACCGGCTCCCTGGTCCTGGACGTGAAGGTCGGCTCCGGCGCCTTCATGAAGAACATCGAGGACGCCCGCGAGCTCGCCTCCACCATGGTGGCCCTGGGCACCGACAGCGGCGTCAAGACGATCGCCCTGCTCACCGACATGTCCACCCCGCTCGGCCTCACCGCGGGCAACGCGCTGGAGGTCCGCGAGTCGGTCGAGGTCCTGGCCGGCGGCGGCCCCGCCGACGTGGTCGAACTGACCATCGCCCTGGCGCAGGAGATGCTCACGGCCGCCGGCATCAAGGACGCCGACCCGGCGAAGGCCCTCGCCGACGGCTCCGCCATGGACGTGTGGCGCCGGATGATCTCCGCCCAGGGCGGCGACCCGGACGCGGCCCTGCCGGTCGCCCGCGAGCAGCACGTGGTCACCGCCTCCGCCTCCGGCGTCCTGACCCGCCTCGACGCGTACGCGGTCGGCGTGGGCGCCTGGCGCCTGGGCGCGGGCCGCGCCCGCAAGGAGGACCCGGTGCAGGCGGGCGCGGGCATCGAGCTCCACGCCAAGCCGGGCGACACCGTCACGGCCGGCCAGCCGCTGATGACCCTGCACACGGACACCCCGGAGAAGTTCGACTACGCCCTGGCCTCCCTGGAGGGCTGCTACGACGTCGCCCCGGCGGGCACGGCCTTCACGGCCAACCCGATCGTCCTGGACCGCATCGCGTAGGCATGGCCGGGGCGGGGAGCCGACCGCTGCGCGGAGCCGTCTCCCCGCCCCGCCCTTTCCCCGTCTTCCGGGCGGGCCCCGGACCGAGGGACGGGGGAAGGGCGGGCAGGGGCGCCCCGATGAGTTCCGCAGTCAGGGACGGTCATCCACCCGTGGAGATCACGACCCTGGCCCTGGACGGGCCCCAGCCGGACATCCCCGCGCTCTGCGCCCGCGTCAGCGAGGCCTGCCGTGAGGGCCCGCCACGGCAGCTGGTCTGCGACGCGAGCCGGGCCGGCAGGCCCACCCTCGCCACCGTCGAGGCCCTGGCCCGCATGGCCCTGACCGCGCGGAGCCACCGCACCCCCTTCACGGTCACCGGCGCGACCCCCGCCCTGCGGGCCCTACTGGACCTCGTGGGCCTCGTCGAGCTCCTCGGGGAGGCCGAACAGGGGGAACCAGCGGGCCGTGTCCAGGAAGGCGTTGAGGCCGACGATGCGGCCCTCTGACACCTCCAGCACCTGCAGCGCCCACGGCACGTGCCCCGGCCGGCCGTCCTCGCGCGGACGGTACTGGCCGAAGGCCGGCAGACCGTTCGCCGTGGTCGGTATCAGGCGCGAACCCTTGCAGCCGATGCCCTGGTTCAGATGCCAGGCCGCGATGTCCTCCGGCCCCCGCAGCCACAGGTCGAACGGCGGCATCGACAGCACCGCGTCCTCGTGCAGCAGGGCGGTCAGCCGCGTGATGTCGTAGGCCTCGAAGGCGGACAGGTACTGCTCCAGCAGCTTCGCCTGCTCCGCGTCCAGCGGGTCCGCCGGGTCGCTCGGCCGCAGTGCCTGCCCCGACAGCGTCGCCCGGGCCCGCTGGAGGGCGCTGTTGACCGAGGCGACCGTGGTCTCCAGGAGCTGCGCGACTTCGTCCGCCTTCCAGGCCAGCACCTCCCGCAGGATCAGCACGGCCCGCTGCTTCGGCGGCAGGTGCTGCAGCGCCGCCACGAACGCGAGGCGCACCGACTCCTTCGCCAGCGCCATCTCCGCCGGGTCGGCGGTCTGCGGCAGCACCCGCCCGTCCGGCACGGGCTCCAGCCAGGTCACCTCGGGCCGCTCGTTGAGCACGGCGGACGCCTGGTGCTGCGGGGCGGTGAGGTCCATCGGCCGGGCCCGCTTGTTGCCCGCGTTCAGCAGGTCCAGGCAGACGTTCGTGGCGATCCGGTACAGCCACGAACGCAGCGAGGAGCGGCCCTCGAACTTCCCGTACGCCCGCCAGGCCCGCACGTACGTGTCCTGCACCGCGTCCTCGGCGTCGAAGGACGAGCCGAGCATCCGGTAGCAGTAACCGGTCAGCTCGACGCGGTGGCGCTCCATCGCCGCGTCGAGCTCCGGTGACGTGGTGGTCGCGAGGTCGCTCATGGCTGCCGTCCCCCAGGGTGTCGTCCGTCACTCCGGAACCTACCCGAGGGGTCTGACAACGGCAGCCGCAGCGCCGCGCGGTGCGTCAGGTCAGGTGCCGGGCTTGCGCCCGTACACGAACACGTCCTCGCCGTTGGTCAGCATGTTCCAGTACGCCTTGGCGTCGGCCGTCGTCATGTTGACGCAGCCGCCCGACCCCGGCGGGTTCCACATGCTCTTCTCCACCGAGTGGAAGGCGATGCCGCCGTCGAAGAACTGCGCGTACGGCATCGCCACGTTGTAGATCGTCGACCAGTGGTTGATGTTGCGGTAGTAGATCTTCTTCAGCCCGGTCCGCGTCGGCGTCTCCGCCTTGCCGGTGCGCACCGGCACCGGCCCGTACTTCAGCGTCGCCCCGTCCTGGATCCAGCTCAGCTGCCGGGTCAGGTCGACGCAGGCGATCCGCCCCAGGTTGGTGGGGCACTGCCCCGCGGCGTTCGGGTTCTTCCCCGCCGCCCGCTGCGCCAGCATGGTGCTCATCGTCTGCCAGGTCAGCGGCCCCGCGTAGCCCATCGTCGGGGTGATCCCGTGGGTGGCCTGGAAGGACTGGATGGCGGCGCAGTCGGCCGCCGACTGCACCCCGTCCACCGGCCGCCCCAGGAACTGCTCCACCTGCCGCTGGTACGGCCCCGTGGTCACGTTGCACGAGGCGGCGGCCTCCGCGGCCTGCGCCGCCCCGCCCCCCGCGACCACCAGGGGCGCCGCCAGCGCCAGCGCCCCGCCGAACACCACCGCGGCCCGCCGGCCCGCGCGCACGCGTACGCGTATCCCCGCCATCGATCCCTCCCCTGCCGCGCCCGCACCGTGGGGGCGCCGATGCTCCCCACGCTAGAGCCGGACGGGCACGCGGGACAGGGGTCCGACAGGACTCGGGCCAGGGGGTGTTGCGAAAGTCCCGCACGACCTTCGCAACACCCCTAGGGCCTGTCTGACGATCCTGATCCGGCGCGAATTGTCAGACAGGCCCTAGCGCGCGGCCACCGCCGCACCCGGCAGCCGCCGTTCGGCGCGGGCCGCGTGCGACCCGTACAGGGTGATCGAGACGACGCCCAGCACCGCCAGCAGCGCGATCCCGACCGTCGCCGCCCACCCCGAGGCGTGGTACGCCAGCGCGCCCAGGGTGCCGCCCGCGCTGGAGCCCAGGTAGTACGCGGACTGGTACAGCGCGGAGGCCTGCGCCCGGCCCGTCTTCGCCGTCCGGCTCACCGCCGCCGAGGCCACCGCGTGCCCGGCGAAGAAGCCGGCCGTGATCAGCACCAGCCCCGGCAGGATCAGCCACAGCGAGTCGGCGAGCGACAGCAGCAGCCCCAGCGCGGTCGTGGTCACCGCCAGGTACAGCGCCCCGCGCCGCCCCGCCCGCGCCACCAGCTGCCCGGCCGCCGCCGAGGAGGCCGTACCCACCAGGTAGACCAGGAAGATCGAGCCGACGACGCCCTGGCCCAGCGAGAACGGCGCCTCCACCAGCCGGTAGCCGATGACCGTGTACACCGCACCGAACACGGTCATGAACAGCGCGCCGATCCCGTACAGCCGCAGCAGCAGCGGGTCCCGCAGGTGCCCGGCGACCGTACGGCCCACCGCGCGCGGGTTCAGCGAGGCCGGCCGGAAGAACCGCGCCCGGGGCAGCAGCACCAGGAAGGCCACCGCGGAGACCAGCGCCATCACGCCGACGGCCAGCAGCCCGCCCCGCCAGCCCCACAGCTGGGCGCCCCACCCCTGGGCGCCCCAGCCGGTGACGATGCGGCCGCTCATCCCGCCGATGGAATTGCCCGCCACGAACAGGCCGATCGCCCCGACCAGCGCCTTGGGCCGGACCTCCTCCGCCAGGTACGCCATCGCGGAGGCGGGGATCCCGGCGATCGCCGCGCCCTGCACCGCGCGCAGCGCCACCAGCCACTCCAGGCTCGGCGCGAACGGCACCAGCAGGCCGACCCCGACGGCCACCACCATCGAACAGGTCATCATCCGGGTCCGCCCGAACCGCTCGGACAGCGCACTGAGCGGCAGCACGAACAGGGCGAGCGCCCCGGTGGCCGCGGACACCGTCCAGCTGGCCTGACCGGCCGTCACACCGAAACCGGCGGAGACCGCGGGCAGCAGGGCCTGGGTGGAGTAGAGGAGGGCGAAGGTCGCCAGTCCGGCGGCGAAGAGCGCGAGGCTCATCCGGCGGTAGCCGGGGCGGCCGGGGGAGAGGGGTTCGGGGGACGACGGGGTGGAGGCACCCATGGTGGCGGGTGCCCCGGTATGAACGGGAGGCATACCTCGAAAGTAGGCCCCCCTTTTTCATGCGTCCAATGCACAAAACGCGGATAATCAATCCAGCCGTGCATCACCTCAGCTCAGGGCCTCGGATATCAATGAACCGTTACGAAGAAGACATGGCTGTGACACAA
>NZ_JZWV01000880.1 GCF_000966975.1 Streptomyces katrae
CAGGCCTCGCCCAGTTCGTCGCGGTCGCCCGGCACGAGCACGTCACCCGCGCCGCCCAGGAGCTGGGCGTACCGCAGTCCACCCTGTCGCGGGCGATGGTCCGCCTCGAACAGGACCTGGGCGTCTCGCTGTTCGCCCGCAAGGGCCGCACCGTCGCCCTCACCACGGCCGGCCGCACCTTCCTCGCCTCCGCCGAGGAGGCCCTCGCCGGGATCGCCCGCGCCGCCGGCTCCGTCCAGCAGGACGCCGACCCCGGCGTCGGGAAGGTCGCCTTCGGCTTCCTGCACACCCTGGGCCCCGAGACCGTACCCGGCCTGATCCGCGCCTTCCGCGCCGACCACCCCCGGGTGCGCTTCTCCCTCGTCCAGAACTACGGCGAGGCCATGCTGGAGAAGCTCCGCGCCGGGGAGCTGGACCTCTGCCTGACCTCACCCGTCCCCGACGCCCCCGACCTGGTGGGCCGCCGCCTGGACGAGCAGCGGCTGCGCCTGGTCGTCCCGGACGACCACCGCCTGGCGGTCCGCAAGCGCATCCGCCTCGCCGAGGCCGCCGAGGAAACCTTCGTCACCCTGGAGCCCGGCTACGGCCTGCGCCGCATCACCGACAACCTGTGCGCGGAGGCCGGCTTCACCCCGAAGGTGGCCTTCGAGGGCGAGGAGGCCGAAACCCTGCGCGGCCTGGTCGCGGCGGGCCTGGGCGTGGCCCTCCTGCCCCCACCCCTGGTCCCCCGCCCGGGCGTGGTCGAACTGACGGTGACGGCCCCCCGCGCGGTCCGCGAGATCGGCGTCGCCTGGCTGGACGGCCACCCGGACACCCCACCGGTGGCCGCCTTCAAACGCTTCCTGCTCTCCCGCCGAGGCCGCCTGATCCCGGAACTGGAACCGCCGGCCTAGGCGGGGGGTGTCCGGTCTACTGGGCGGTCCACGCCCAGAAGGTGCCCTTCGTGTACTCGTCCTCGCCCCCACTGCCCAGGAAGAGCCGGGTGGGGGGCTTCGACTCGTTCCCGGCGAAGACCGTGCAGAAGGTGTGCGTCTCACCGACGTCCCAGCCCATGTAGATGGGCGTGTTGGACGGGCAGCCGCCCTCGACCAGGCCGGTGTGGATCACCGGACGCTCCGCGACCTTCTCGCCGTTCTCGTCGAGGGCGAGCGCGCCGGCTCCGAGGTCGGCGTTGGACACGTACGGCTTGCCCTCCTTCAGCGTGTAGGAGAGGAACACGAAGTACGGGGTGTCGCCCTTGATCTCGCCGGGAGTCCGCTTGTCCCAGTACATGGCCTTCGCCTGCTTGGCGTTGCCCTTCACGATCTTCGAGACCGTGACCTCGAACTTCCCCCCGGAGGTGACCCCGGGTTCGAACAGCCCCGGCGCAGGCCGGCCCAGCGGGAGGGGCGGGCCCCATCCCGGCTTCTTGGACGCGGGCACCGCGGACGGCGTCGCCTGACCCGCCTCGTCCAGCGCCGAACCGCCCAGCGCCGAACCGCCCTTCGCTGCCCCCGCCCCGGGAGTGGCGGGCTTCGTGTCGCCTCCGGAGCCGCCGCAGGCGGTGAGCGTTATCCCGAGGGCTGTGGCCAGCAGCCCGTACAGGGCCTTGGAGTGGCGGTGCATGCGTCATTCCTTCTCACGAGGACTCCGGATTCGTGATCATCCTTCCACGCGGGTGCGGGGGTCCGGCCCCTCCTCCGGCTCCCGGCACGCCGCCGTCGCCGACGGCAAGTACCCCGCCTGGAATCGGGACTTGGCGCCCACGGCGCGCATGATCCCCGCGATGTGCCGCTGGCAGGTGCGTTCCGACATGCCCAGGCGGCAGTCGTCCCCTTCTTCACGCGCCGCTCGCGCGGCTCGGCGCCGGGGCGCCTCTCCGGCTTCGCGCCGCTGCGCCGGACTCCGTCCGTCGACCCGGCGGGGCGGGGCCTGGGCGCGGACACAGGCCGCAGCTCACTCGTTGACGTGCGGAAACCCGTCCCGACCGGGCTCAGCCCGTATGCAGCAGCGTTCGTGCCCGTTCGTATGCCTCGCGGGCGTGCGCGTTGCCGAGATGGGGCCGGAGGGAGGAGAGCCGAGTACCTGCTGCACGACGGATCGACCGAACGCCAGGAGCGTCCCTCGGCGGCGGCCTTCTGGCTCGGCCGGTGGCCGCGCGGCATCCTGCCCTCGCTGATCTGACGCTAGGACGGACAGCCGGTCCCGGGCTCTTCGCCCGGTCGCCCGGCTGCGGCGGCCGACAGCAAGTACCCCGCCTGGAAGCGGGACTTGGCTCCCACCGCGCGCATGATCTCCGCGATGTGCCGCTGGCAGGTGCGTTCCGACATGCCCAGGCGGCGGGCGATCACCTTGTCCTCCAGGCCCTCCGACAGCAGGCGGACGATCGTCTGGCGGAGTTCGTCCGAGAGGGACCTGGCGGACTCCGGGCTCACCGTCGTGGGGAAGGGGCGCGCGGCCGGCCAGGAGCGTTCGAAGGCCGCCGTCATGAAGTGGACGACGCTCGGCTCGCGGACCAGCAGGGCCGCGCCCTGGCGGTCCGGGACGGACATCAGGCCGGTGCGGGCGTCGAAGATCAGCATCCGCATCAGCCCGTCGCCCAGGGTCCGCACCTGCGCGCCCAGTGCCGTCACCCGTTCCACGTACGCTGCCGTCGGCCGTGAGTAGCGTGCCGTGTGCTGGTAGATCGTCCGCATCCGGACCCCGCGCGCCAGCAGCGACTCGTCCCGTCCGACCGCCTCCTCCAGGGTCTCCTGCGGGCGGCCGCCGCCCGGCTGGGAGGTCAGCAGTTCGTGCTCGCACCCCGCCACCAGCTCGGCGATCAGCCCGCGCACCGCCCCCAGGTCCGTCACCAGCTCAAGGCGTCCCGCGCCGCCGTCGTCCCGGTGTGCGGTGCCCGCCTCGTACGCCGGCACCAGCGCCTCCAGCCGCCCGCGCAGCCGGTCCATCTCGTCGTGCGTCTCCCGGACGAGCAGGGCCAGCGGGGCCAGCGCGCGGGCCGCCGCCGCGCGGGGCGCGACCGCGGTCCAGCGTTCGGGGCCGTCGCCGGGGGCCCGCTGGAGCAGGTGGGCGGCGGCCAGCTCCTTGACCGCGGCGCCCGCCCGGGCGCCCAGGGCGGTGGTGGCCTCGGCGGCGGTGAAGGCGTACCGCTCCACGGCGAAGGCGTACAGGCGCCGGGCCGCAGGGCTCAGATCGGATCCATCGGCTCCGTCGGCATCGACTGGCATATGCCCATTCGTCCCTGACTGTGACCGTTTATAAACCCCTCAGGTTTCCGCAAGGCGACAAGTCGACCCCGGAATCCATGCGTCCGGCATATGCCGAACCGGCACAGTGGGATCACGGCGCGCCGGGGGCGGCGGCGCCGGATCCATCGGTGCCGTCCGACCGTGAGGGGGCGGAGCGGCAGGCACGGACGGACACCGCGCCCGCCCCCGACCCCGCCGTCGTGCTACTTGGCCTTCGCGTAGTCCCCGAAGCCCGTCCAGTCCAGCGCGACGGCCGGCTCGTCGCCCACCACCCAGGCGTCGTGCCCGGGCGCGATCTGCATGAAGTCCCCCGGGCCGTAGTCCTCGGCCGTTCCGTCGTCCATGACGACGTGCATCCTGCCGCTCACCATGTAGCCCGTGTGCCCGGCCTGGCAGCTGTCCGTGCCGACCAGCGGCTTGACGTGCTCCGACCAGCGCCAGCCCGGCTCGAAGACCGCCCGCCCCACGGCCCCGCCGTCGGTCTGGAGGAGGTCCAGCCGCCCCTTGCCGCCCTCGAACGGCCGCGTCTCGTCGGCGTCGTCGAAGCTCCTGCGCACCATCCCGGCCATGACCCATCGCCTCCCGGAGAGAAACGGCCCCGAGTCCACTCCTCACTCTACGCGCGGGGCCCGCTCCCTTCGCGGCGACCGCCGCGCACCTCCCTTGGCGGCGGCAGCCCCTCACCCCCGCAGCGACCGCCCGAACCCCGAGGCCAACGGCATCCGCAGCCCCAGCGGCGGGGGAGCCGCCAGCGCGTCCGTCACCGGCCGCGAGTACCGCCCCGAGACCATCGCCCCGAGGACGAAGTCCACCGCGAGCGCCACCACTTCCGCCCGGTGCTCGCGCAGCCCGTGCCCGTCCGAATGCACCTCGAACCGGCAAGTAGAACGATTCGCCTTCTTCGCCCGGGCCGCCAGCAGGAAGGAGCACTCCGGGTCGCTGCGCGCGTCGTTGGTCCCGTGCACGATCAGCACCTGCCGGCCCGCGAGCTGTTTCACCGGTTCAGGGGAGCCGCCGCGCACCTCGTCCGGTAAGCAAGGGGCCAGCGCCACCACCGAGTTGACGGCCGCGTGCCCCGCAGCCCGCAGCGCCGCCCGGCCCCCCGCCCCGTACCCCGCCAGGCAGACCGGCACGTCCCCGTACCTGCGCAGCGCCTCGTCCGCCGCCCACCGTGCGGCCGCCTCCCGGTCCCCCGGGCCGTGCAGCACGGCGTGCGCCACCAGCCCCTCCGCCCCGCCCGCCCGGCCCAGTGCCCGCGCGAGCGGGCGCATCGGACCGGGGGCGATCCTGGACGCCCCGGGGAGCAGGAGGACCACACCACTGACCATCGACTCCGGGCCGTTCGCGCCGGCCGCCCGCCCCAGGCGGGCCCCGCGCGCCGGCGGCGCATGCTGTGCCATGGCGGAACAGTCTCAGACCGCCGGGTGTATGCCACCCGTCCGTACGGTCTCTGTTACATATCGACGCCCGCCGCCGAGGGGCTGCTCTACGCGCGTAGGAGTAGAGTGCCGGGATGACGAGCGAGACCCCCAACACGCCCAGCCCGGATCAGATCCGCCGCTCCCCGAAGGTGCTGCTGCACGACCACCTCGACGGCGGCCTGCGCCCCGGCACCATCATCGAGCTGGCCGCCCAGGTCGGCTACGACAAGCTGCCCGAGAGCGACGCCGACAAGCTCGGCGTCTGGTTCCGTGACGCCGCCGACTCCGGCTCCCTCCCGCGCTACCTGGAGACGTTCGCGCACACCTGCGCCGTCATGCAGACGAAGGAGGCCCTCTTCCGGGTCGCCGCCGAGTGCGCCGAGGACCTGGCCGAGGACGGCGTCGTGTACGCCGAGATCCGCTACGCCCCCGAGCAGCACCTCGAAGCCGGCCTGACCCTCGAAGAGGTCGTCGAGGCGGTCAACGACGGCTTTCGCGAGGGCGAGCGCCGCGCCAAGGCCAACGGCCACCGCATCCGCATCGGCGCCCTGCTGACCGCGATGCGCCACGCGGCCCGCGCGCTGGAGATCGCCGAACTGGCCAACCGCTACCGCGACAACGGCGTCGTCGGCTTCGACATCGCCGGCGCCGAGGCCGGGTTCCCCCCCACCCGCCACCTCGACGCCTTCGAGTACCTCAAGCGCGAGAACAACCACTTCACCATCCACGCCGGCGAGGCCTTCGGCCTGCCGTCGATCTGGCAGGCCCTGCAGTGGTGCGGCGCCGACCGCCTGGGCCACGGCGTGAAGATCATCGACGACATCGAGGTCGCCGCCGACGGCTCCGTGAAGCTCGGCCGCCTGGCCTCGTACGTCCGCGACAAGCGCATCCCCCTGGAGATGTGCCCGACCTCGAACCTGCAGACCGCCGCGGCCGCCTCGTACGCCGAGCACCCGATCGGCCTGCTGCGCAAGCTGCACTTCCGGCTCACGGTCAACACCGACAACCGGCTGATGAGCGGCACCAGCATGAGCCGCGAGTTCGAGCACCTGGTCGAGGCCTTCGGCTACTCGCTCGACGACATGCAGTGGTTCACCGTCAATGCGATGAAGTCCGCGTTCATTCCTTTCGATGAACGACTGGCGATGATCAACGACGTGATCAAGCCCGGCTATGCAGAGCTGAAGTCCGAGTGGCTTTTCCGTCAGACCGCTTCCACCAGCGGATCTGTATCGGCCTAGGCCACGGAATGACCCAGGGAAAGCGCCCGGAGGAATGGCCCTCCGGGTGCTTTCTCGTATTTAAGGATGTTTGCGGGACGGGGTTTGAAGTGACTAGTTTGCGGAGCCGCTCGATTCCCCGTCGCAAGGACGATTTTTCATGAAGCAGTCTGCTGCCAAGTCCCTCGGTGTCGCTGTCATTGGTGCCGCCCTCGCCGCGGGTGCCGCGGGTACCGCCTCCGCCTCGGCGCTCCCCACCCCGAACCTGACGGACGCCCTCGGCACCGTCACCAGCGCCACCAGCTCCATCACCAACCAGACGGACGCGGCCCAGCAGGGCCAGGAGGGCCAGGCCAGCGACCCGGCCGCCCCCGTGAACCAGCTGCTCGGCGGAGTCCCCGCGCTCGGCGGCCTCGGCGGCGCCCTCGGCTAGTCGTCCGCCCCGCGGACCACACGCCCGTACGCCTGGCGCACACCCCTTCGAGGCGGTGTGCGCCACGCGGCGCGGTGTGCCACGATCACCACCAACTGCCCGCCGACTTACGGGGTATGAGGTCCGGTCATGCGCATCACGGCACGATTCAAGGCGCCCGCCACGACGTTCGCGCTGCTCCCCGCGCTGCTCCTCGGAGCCGTCGGCTGCAGCAGCGGCACGGACGCGGCCGCGCCCGCCAAGAGCCCGGACCCCAAGGGCTCCGCGGCCGCCGCCCCCTCCGGCGCACCCGGCCCCGCCGCCTCCCCGGCCCCCAAGGCCAAGGACGCCCGCCTGGAGCGGTCCGCCCTCGAACAGGGCGACCTCCCCGGCTACCAGGTCTCGGCGCAGGGCAAGAACCCGAGCGCCCCCACCGGCCAGCCGCAGGCCGACAAGAAGGCCTGCCAGCCGCTCGCCGACATCATGGGCGACAAGCCCGACCCGGCCGCGCACGAGACCGTCAACCGGGGCATCGGCTCCCAGAAGCAGGTCGGCCTCGCCGTCTCCGCCTCCGTCAGCTCCTACGACGAGAGCGACGCCAAGAAGGTCGTCTCCCGGCTCCGCGAGGCCGTCGCGGCCTGCGGCTCCGGCTTCACCGCGACCGTGCAGAAGCAGACCGGCACCTACCGGGACGTGAAGGCGGTCCCGTTCAGGACCGCCGGTGACGAGAGCGTCAGCTGGACCACGACCGCCGCCGCCGAAGGCGTCTCGGCCCAGGTCCACCTGGTCGTCGTCCGCGAGGGGTCCAGCGTCGTACGGCTGATGGCCCTCAACGTGGCGGCCGCCGGCCAGAAGGCCGCGGTCCCGCAGGAAGTCGCCGACAAGCAGCTGGAGAAGGTCCGCAAGGCCGGCTGATTCCGGCCTGAACGCGGCCGGAGACCCGAGCCGGCCGCGAGCGCGGGCGGGTCGGCATCGCGATTCCTACCAGGCGGTGCTCGCGGCGCCCACGCCGGACTTCTCGTTCGGGATGAGCAGCCACAGTGCCAGGTAGACCAGGAACTGGGGGCCGGGCAGCAGGCAGGACAGGACGAAGATGAGCCGCATCGTGCGGGCCTTCATTCCGAACCGCTTCGCCAGTCCGGCGCAGACGCCGCCGATCAGCCGTCCGTCACGGGGGCGGGTCAGCGCGCTCATGGTGTTCTCCTTCGCATCGGGATTCGCGCGCTTTCCGTAATTGCCTGGCGCGATGGATCAATACTCGCGCGGCACGGCCGACAGGACGTCGGTCCACGGGCCGAGCCCGACCCTGGGAATTCTCGGGGTGTTCCCCTGAGGCCCGGCGTCCGGGGAGGTCAGGGGCCTGCGCAGCCTCGCCCGCAGGACCGGTACGACCGCCACGTGCACGAGCACCACCCCGGCGGTGTTCAGCAGCAGGGAGTCCACGTCCAGGACCCGCCCCGGGACCGCCGTCTGGAGCATTTCGATGCCCAGCGAGATCAGTACGGCCGCGGCCGCCGTCCGCACCAGCGAGGACCACGCGGCCAGCGCCCCGGGCTTCAGCCGGCCCCCCGCCAGCGGCAGCAGCACCCCCAGCGGGGCCAGCAGCGCCAGCCCCTCGCCGATCCGCCGCGCGGCCTCCAGCGGCCCCAGCGCCAGGTCCGCCCGGATCCCCTCCAGCGGGGACAGGTTCGCGGCGGCCGCCCAGGGCACGTCCAGCGGACTCAGGGTGAGCCATCCGACGACCAGCAGGTGCGCGGCCAGCAGGGCCCCGCTCAGGAGCCGGGGACGGACCGGGAGCTGTGTGGCGGTGGCGGCGCTGCCGCTGCCCTCATGACGGTGCACACCACCGAGGACGCCACCCCCGGCGGCGCCGGTTCCGGTCGGCCCGGCCCGTCTTGGGCCGTCTCGGCCCGTACGGCCGCCCCCGGTCAGCGGGCCCCCGCCCCGCCCGGCCGCCGCCCGGCGGCGGCCGCCTCCGGATGCCGCCGCGCCCAGTCGGCGAGACCGGTGAGCCGCTCGTAGAGCTCGCGCGCCGCGTCGGTGGCTGCGTACTCCACCCGGGGCGGCACCGTCGGGTGCACCGTGCGGACCAGCAGGCCGTCCTCCTCCAGTTCGCGCAGCGTGAGGGTGAGGATCCGGCGGCTGATGCCGGCCAGCGACCGTTCGAGGGCGGAGAAGCGGACCGGGCCGTGGAGGGTCTCGCTCAGGACGCCGAGACTCCACTTGCCGCTCACCCTGCCGAGCACGTCCAGGACCGTGCAGACCTCCCGGCCCACGCCCTCCTGTGCCGTGCACGCGGTAGTACGTGACATAAATGTGCCTTCTTCCGTTGTGCGGCGCCCTCTTCGAGGATGAGCGGTGTGCACGTCAGTGCTCCGCGAGGCCGGCCCGCAGGCAGGCCCGCGCCCATCCGCAGGCCCGACGAGAGGCGAGGGACGACGAGTGAGGAACGCCGGCAGCACGGAAGGGCTTCCCGCGACGGTGGCGCTGGACGAGGCGGTGAGGGAACTGGTCGACGGCCGGAACTTCGCCGTCGTGGCGACGCTGAACCCCGACGGCGGCCCCCAGACCTCCGTCGTCTGGGTGGGCAGGCGCGGGGACGACGTGGTCTTCTCCACCACCGCGGGACGCAAGAAGGCGCGCAACCTCGCCCGCGACCCCCGCATCAGCCTGACCGTCTACGACCGCGAGAACCCCTACCGGTCCGTGGAGGTACGGGGTACCGCCGAACTGCTGCCGGACCCGCACAAGGAACTGCCGCGCGAGCTGTCACGGCACTACCTCGGACAGGAC
>NZ_JZWV01000881.1 GCF_000966975.1 Streptomyces katrae
GTCCCGGCACTACCTCGGACAGGACCCGCCGCCCGAGCCGGCCGAGGTGGTGCGGCTGGTCGTGCGGATCGCCGCCGAGAAGGTCGTCGCGATCTCGCTCTAGTCCAGGACTCCGGTGCCCGTACCGGGGCCGGACGCGGCCCCCGGCCGGCGGCGTCCGTCAGACGACCAGCAGCACGCCGAGCGCCACCGCGCCCAGCACCGCCGGGACGATGATCTCCCAGGCCCACCGCACGCGGACCGACCCCTGCGCGCCCGGCCGGGCGGCGCCGCGCTCGGCCAGCTCGGTCAGCTCGTCCACGGCCTTGTCGGCGGACGCCCGGGCGACCGGCGCCGCCTTGTCCCCGGCGCCGCCCGCGCCCCCGCCGCCCAGCGCCTCGCGCCGGCCGGCGGAGCGGTTCGCCTTCTTCCGCTCGCGCAGCGACACCGGCACCGACCAGAGCTGGTACTTCGCCCCGTCCGCCAGCACCTCCGCCGAGTACCCGGCGCGCACGGCGTCCACCACGCCCCACGGCAGCTCGATGGTCCGGAAGGGGTTGCGGACCCGCATCCGGTCCTCATTGGCGAAGACGGCCGGCCGGATGGTGAACGCCACGGTCAGCGGCACGGCGCACAGCGCGGCGGCGAGCCCGATCCACCGGCCGTCGCCCACGCCGCGCACCACGGCGTCCCCGCACAGCCAGACGATCATCGCCAGGATCAGCACCCCGGTGACGACGGCCATGGGGGAGCGGTAGACGCGGTCTGCATAGGCCGGCTCATGGGCGGAGGGTGTGCTCATGCCGCCGATTGTGCCGCATGGCCGCCCGGCGGCCACCGGTGCACGGTGGCCGGTGCACCGATGACGGACGTCACGCGCAGATGTGCACGAGGGGGGTGACAGGTCGCTACGCGCGTAGATATGCTCATCTGGTGACCATGCCCACCACCCTCACCGCATTCGCTGACGTGACGACGTCCGACAGCGCGCTGCGCCGCTTCCTGCACGGGCTGCCCGGCGTCGACGCAGTCGGACTGGAGGCCCGCGCGGCCTCCCTCGGCACCCGCTCGATCAAGACGACGGCCAAGGCGTACGCCATCGACCTGGCCATCTCGATGATCGACCTGACGACGCTCGAGGGTGCGGACACCCCGGGCAAGGTCCGGTCGCTCGCCGCCAAGGCCGTCCACCCCGACCCCCTCGACCGGACGACGCCCATGACCGCCGCGGTCTGCGTCTACCCCGACATGGTGGCCACCGCCAAGGCGGCCCTGAACGGCGCCGACGTCAAGGTCGCCTCCGTCGCCACCGCCTTCCCCGCGGGCCGCGCCGCCCTGCCGGTCAAGCTGGCCGACACCCGTGACGCCGTCGCCGCCGGCGCCGACGAGATCGACATGGTCATCGACCGTGGCGCCTTCCTCGCCGGCCGCTACCTGGAGACGTACGAGCTGATCAAGGCCGTGAAGGAGGCGTGCGTCCGCCCCGACGGGACCGCGGCCCGCCTCAAGGTCATCTTCGAGACCGGCGAGCTGTCGACGTACGACAACATCCGCCGCGCCTCCTGGATCGGCATGCTCGCGGGCGCCGACTTCATCAAGACCTCCACCGGCAAGGTCGGCGTCAACGCCACCCCCGCCAACACCCTGCTCATGCTCGAAGCCGTCCGCGACTTCAAGGCGCAGACTGGAATCCAGATCGGCGTGAAGCCGGCCGGCGGCATCCGGACCACCAAGGACGCCATCAAGTTCCTGGTCCTGGTCAACGAGACCGCGGGCGAGGACTGGCTGACGAACGAGTGGTTCCGCTTCGGCGCCTCCAGCCTGCTGAACGACCTGCTCATGCAGCGCCAGAAGCTGAGCACCGGGCGTTACTCCGGACCCGACTACGTGACGGTGGACTGATCACCATGGCATCCCTCTTCGAGTACGCACCGGCTCCCGAGTCCCGCTCGGTCGTCGACATCGCCCCCTCCTACGGGCTCTTCATCGACGGCGAGTTCACCGACGCCGCCGACGGCAAGGTCTTCAAGACCGTCAGCCCCTCCAGCGAGGAAGTCCTGGCCGAGGTCGCCCAGGCCGGTGCCGCCGACGTCGACCGCGCCGTGAAGGCCGCCCGCCGCGCCTTCGAGAAGTGGTCCGCGCTGCCCGGCTCCGAGCGCGCCAAGTACCTCTTCCGCATCGCCCGGATCATCCAGGAGCGCAGCCGCGAGCTCGCCGTCCTGGAGACCCTCGACAACGGCAAGCCGATCAAGGAGACCCGCGACGCGGACCTCCCCCTGGTCGCCGCGCACTTCTTCTACTACGCGGGCTGGGCCGACAAGCTCGACCACGCGGGCTACGGCGCGAACCCGCGCCCCCTCGGCGTGGCCGGCCAGGTCATCCCGTGGAACTTCCCGCTGCTGATGCTCGCGTGGAAGATCGCCCCGGCGCTCGCCACCGGCAACACCGTCGTCCTCAAGCCGGCGGAGACCACCCCCCTCTCGGCGCTGTTCTTCGCGGACATCTGCCGCCAGGCCGGTCTCCCCAAGGGCGTCGTCAACATCATCCCCGGCTACGGGGACGCGGGCGCCGAACTCGTCGCCCACCCCGACGTCAACAAGGTCGCCTTCACCGGCTCCACCGCGGTCGGCAAGGCCATCGCCCGCCAGATCGCCGGCACCGACAAGAAGGTCACCCTGGAGCTGGGCGGCAAGGGCGCGAACATCGTCTTCGACGACGCCCCCATCGACCAGGCCGTCGAGGGCATCGTCACAGGCATCTTCTTCAACCAGGGCCAGGTCTGCTGCGCGGGCTCCCGCCTGCTGGTCCAGGAGTCGATCCACGACGAGCTCCTCGACTCCCTCAAGCGCCGCCTGAGCACCCTGCGCCTGGGCGACCCGCTGGACAAGAACACCGACATCGGCGCGATCAACTCCGCCGAGCAGCTCGCCCGGATCACGGCCCTGGCCGACACGGGCGAGGCCGAGGGCGCCGAGCGCTGGTCCCCGGCCTGCGAGCTGCCGTCCTCCGGCTACTGGTTCGCCCCGACGCTCTTCACGAACGTCACCCAGGCGCACACCGTCGCCCGTGACGAGATCTTCGGCCCGGTCCTGTCCGTGCTGACGTTCCGCACCCCGGACGAGGCCGTCGCCAAGGCCAACAACAGCCAGTACGGCCTGTCCGCCGGCATCTGGACGGAGAAGGGCTCCCGCATCCTCGCGGTCGCCAACAAGCTCCGCGCGGGTGTGGTGTGGGCGAACACGTTCAACAAGTTCGACCCGACCTCGCCCTTCGGCGGCTACAAGGAGTCGGGCTTCGGCCGCGAGGGCGGCCGCCACGGTCTGGAGGCCTACCTCGATGTCTGAGTCCTCGGCGCGTCTGGGCGTCTTCAAGACCTACAAGCTGTACGTCGGGGGCAAGTTCCCCCGCTCCGAGAGCGGCCGGGTGTACGAGGTGAGCGACTCCAAGGGCAACTGGCTGGCCAACGCCCCGCTGTCCTCCCGCAAGGACGCCCGTGACGCGGTCGTCGCCGCACGCAAGGCCTTCGGCGGCTGGGCCGGGGCCACGGCCTACAACCGCGGCCAGATCCTCTACCGCATCGCCGAGATGCTGGAGGGCCGCCGCGACCAGTTCGTCCGCGAGGTCGGCGAGGCCGAGGGCCTGTCGAAGTCCAAGGCGGCGGCGGTCGTGGACGCGGCCATCGACCGCTGGGTCTGGTACGCGGGCTGGACCGACAAGATCGGCCAGGTCGTGGGCGGGGCCAACCCGGTCGCGGGCCCGTTCTTCAACCTCTCCACCCCGGAGCCGACCGGCGTCGTCACGGTCGTGGCCCCGCAGGACTCGTCCTTCCTGGGCCTGGTCTCGGTGATCGCCCCCGTGATCGCGACGGGCAACACCGCCGTCGTCATCGCCAGCGAGAAGGCCCCGCTGCCCGCCCTGTCCCTGGGCGAGGTGCTGGCCACCTCCGACCTGCCGGGCGGCGTCGTCAACATCCTCTCCGGCAAGGCCGCCGAGATGGGCCCGCACCTCGCGGCCCACCAGGACGTCAATGCGATCGACCTCGCGGGCGCCGGCACGGCCCTCGCCAAGGAGCTGGAGATCGCCGCCGCGGACAACCTCAAGCGCGTCCTGCGTCCACAGCCTGTGGACGACTGGACCGCCGACCCGGGCACGTCCCGCATGACGGCGTTCCTGGAGACCAAGACGGTCTGGCACCCCACCGGATCGCTGGGCTCGGGCGGCTCCTCCTACTAGGAACCCCGCCCCACGGCCCCACGTGAACCGGCCCCGGCAGCCAATCCCCCCCGTGCTGCCGGGGCCTTCGCGCTGCCGGGGCCTTCGCGCGCCGGTACGGCTACCCCTTCGGCAGGACCGGCCCCAGCAGCGAGGAGACGGCCGCCTCCGGGATCTCCTTCACCGACGGCCCCTGCGTCAGCACCCCCGTGACCATCGTGGTCCCCACCGCAGGGAAGTCGGCCACCTTCGTGCCCACCCCGTTGTCGAGGGGGTCCACGCCGGTGTGGGCGAGGGGGTTCACCTTCAGGTTGGCGATCGGGTCGACGACCCCGGAGACGGCCGCCGCCGGGTCCAGCTCACCGGCCTGCGCCCCGCCGGCCGCCATGGCCAGGGCCGCCCCGGCCAGGGAGAGGGTCAGTCCGGCGGAGCGGAGCCGCTGCGGAGAGGGGTCGGAGGCTGCGTGACGTGCCATTGGTTCCCGCCTGTGGTCGTAGTCGCGTGCGCACACAGCGTAGTCGAGGGGGAGTCTCCGGTTCCAACCCACCGTGTGAGACCGGTCGCAGGGGCTGTCGGCAGTGTGTTGATACGCCGGGTAATGCCGCACACTGGTCTCCCGTGAGCTGTTCATCTCCCCTCCCGACGCGCGTCGTGCTCCTGACCGGTCCCTCGGGTTCCGGCAAGTCCTCGCTGGCGGCCCGCTCGGGGCTGCCCGTACTGCGCCTGGACGACTTCTACAAGGAGGGGACGGATCCGACCCTCCCCCTGGTCGAGGGCAGCTCGGACATCGACTGGGACTCGCCGCAGTCCTGGGACGCCGACGTCGCCGTGGCCGCCGTCGCCGAACTCTGCCGGTCCGGCCGCACCGAGGTCCCCGTCTATGACATCGCGACCAGCTCCCGCACCGGCACCGAGACCCTGGACATCTCCCGCACCCCGCTGTTCATCGCGGAGGGCATCTTCGCCGCGGACATCGCCGCCCGCTGCCAGGAGCTCGGCATCCTCGCCGACGCGATCTGCCTGCGCGGCCGGCCCTCCACCACCTTCCGCCGGCGACTGGCCCGCGACCTGCGCGAGGGCCGCAAGTCCCTGCCGTTCCTGCTGCGCCGGGGCCTGCGCCTGATGCGGGCCGAGCGCGGCATCGTCGCCCGCCACGTCGCCCTCGGCGCCCACGCCTGCGGCGGCGACGAGGCCCTGGGAGGCCCTGGGCCGGCTCGCCGCGGCGGCCGCGGGCCGCCACCGCTCGGCGAGCACCGCGGCGGCGGCGTAGCCCCGCGCACGCAAAAAGAGGAGGCGGGACCAAGCGGACCCCCGGCCGCCTGATCCCGCCCCCATCCCCCCCATGGCCTCCGTCCCACCCCCGTAGGACGGACCCCCTGGCCGGTGGTCTGTGGTCTGTGATGTGTGGTGCTACGCGACGAGCTCCCCGAAGGACTCCGCCTCGTCCCGCCCGAAGCTCAGCACCTCGTCCTCGCGCAGCCGGCGCAGCGAGCGCCAGATGCTCGACTTCACGGTGCCGACGCTGATGCCCAGGATCTCCGCGATCTCCGGGTCCGTGCGGCCCTCGTAGTAGCGCAGCACCAGCATCGTGCGCTGCGGCTCCGGGATCCGGGCCAGCGCCTGCCAGAGCACCGCGCGCAGCTCCGTACCGCGCATCGCGTCCGTGTCGGAGGCCGTCTCCGGCAGCTCCTCCGTCGGGTACTCGTTGAGCTTGCGCCGGCGCCACGCGCTGATGTGCAGGTTCGTCATCGTCCGGCGCAGGTAACCGCCCACCGCCGCCTTGTCGCTGATCCGGTCCCAGGCCCGGTACGTGGAGAACAGGGCGCTCTGCAGCAGGTCCTCGGCCTCGTGGCGGTCGCCGGTGAGGTGGAAGGCCGTCGCGTACAGGGCCGCGCGCCGCTCCTGGACGTACGCGGTGAACTCCGCCTCCGAGGAGGAGGACGGGGAGGAAGAGGAAGGGGTCCGCTGGGCGGGAACCGCCTGGTACTGGTTCGCGTCAATGGCTACGACGCGAGCCTGTCGCCGGGAGCCCGGCACCGTACGGACACCTGCCCGGCGGTTCGCGTCGTGCAGCCGCGTGACAACCGCGCTGGTGGTGGTGCTGTGCAGCGTGTTCATCTCGCGCCCCCCGTCGTGGAGTCTGCTTCGGTCCGTGTTTCGATGACAAAAGACTGCCCGGCCGACTTAACCGGCGTGTCCGTCGACTGTCACAGCACTGTCACAGCCGTCTTTGGCCGCTCCCGGGCCGGAACCGCCGCCGGGTCCTGCGGGGATCCGCCGCCGGTTCTTGCGGGGATCCGTCGCCGGGTCCTTCGGGGATCCGCCGGTATGCGTCGGGGGATCGTCCGGGGATGCGTCGCAGGATCCGTCGCGCGCGACGGTCGAAGTCCCGACGGCCGATGGGACAGAATGAGCCCGTGCCTTTCCTGTTGCTGATCGAGGACGACGACGCCATCCGCACGGCCCTCGAACTCTCCCTGACCCGCCAGGGCCACCGTGTGGCCACCGCGGCGACGGGTGAGGACGGCCTGAAACTGCTCCGCGAGCAGCGGCCGGACCTGATCGTGCTCGACGTCATGCTGCCCGGGATCGACGGCTTCGAGGTGTGCCGGAGGATCCGCCGCACCGACCAGCTGCCGATCATCCTGCTCACCGCGCGCAGCGACGACATCGATGTCGTCGTGGGCCTGGAGTCCGGAGCCGACGACTACGTCGTCAAGCCCGTCCAGGGGCGGGTGCTCGACGCCCGCATCCGCGCCGTGCTGCGGCGCGGCGAGCGCGAGGCCAGTGACTCCGCCGTCTTCGGCTCGCTCGTCATCGACCGGGCCGCCATGACCGTGACCAAGAACGGCGAGGACCTGCAGCTGACGCCGACCGAGCTGCGGCTGCTGCTCGAACTCAGCCGCCGGCCCGGCCAGGCGCTCTCCCGCCAGCAGCTGCTGCGGCTGGTGTGGGAACACGACTACCTGGGCGACTCCCGCCTCGTCGACGCGTGCGTACAGCGACTGCGCGCCAAGGTCGAGGAAGTGCCCTCGTCACCGACGCTGATCCGTACCGTCCGGGGTGTCGGCTACCGGCTGGACTCCCCGCAGTGACCAAGGCCCTCTTCGCGGGCCGGCGCTGGACCAGCCTGCGGGTGCGGCTGCTCGTGGTGTTCGCCCTGGTCGCCCTGGTGGCCGCGGTCTCCGCCTCCGGTATCGCCTACTGGCTCAACCGCGAGGCGGTGCTCACCCGTACCCAGGACGCGGCCCTGGGCGACTTCCGCCAGGAGATGCAGAACCGGGCCGCGGCCCTGCCCGCCGACCCCACCCCCGAGGAACTGCAGCGCACCGCCGAGCTGATGGCGGGCAGCAGCCCCGGGTACAGCGTGCTGCTCGTCCACGAGCGCAAGGACAAGCGGCTGGTGTTCGGCGCCGCCGGCGCGACCTCCTTCGGGCTGGACGACGTACCGAAGTCCCTCCAGCACGCGGTGAACGACCGCCAGAAGACCACGACCGCCAACGACGCCGAGTACCACATGTACTGGCAGCGCACGAAGCCCGGCGGCAAGCCCTACCTGGTCGGCGGCACGCGGATCGTCGGCGGCGGACCCACCGGCTACATGTACAAGTCCCTGGCGACGGAGCGGGACGACCTCAACGCGCTCGGCTGGTCCCTGACCATCGCGACCGGCCTGGCCCTGCTCGGGTCGGCGCTGCTCGCGCAGGCCGCGGCACGAACCGTGCTCAAGCCCGTACAGCGGCTCGGCGAGGCGGCGCGCCGGCTGGGGGAGGGCGAACTCGACCACCGGCTGGACGTGTCGGGGACCGATGAACTCGCGGATCTGTCGCGCACGTTCAACCGGACGGCGGAGGCGCTGGAGAAGAAGGTCGCCGACATGAGCGCGCGGGAGGAGGCGAGCCGGAGGTTCGTGGCCGACATGAGCCACGAGCTGCGCACGCCGCTCACCGCCCTGACGGCGGTGGCCGAGGTGCTGGAGGAGGAGGTCGACGACCTCGACCCGATGATCGCGCCCGCGGTGGGCCTGGTGGTCAGCGAGACCCGCAGGCTCAACGACCTGGTGGAGAACCTGATGGAGGTCACCCGCTTCGACGCGGGGACCGCGCGCCTGGTGCTCGACGACGTGAACGTCGCCGACCAGGTCACCGCCTGCATCGACGCCCGGGCCTGGCTGGACGCCGTCGAGGTCGACGCCGGCCGCGGCATCGTGGCCCGGCTCGACCCGCGCCGCCTCGACGTGATCCTGGCCAACCTCATCGGCAACGCCCTCAAGCACGGCGGCTCGCCGGTACGGGTGTCGGTACGGGTCGACGGGGAATGGCTGGTCGTCGCCGTCAAGGACAACGGGCCGGGCATCCCGGAGGAGGTGCTGCCGCACGTCTTCGACCGGTTCTACAAGGCCAGCGCCTCCCGGCCGAAGTCGGACGGCAGCGGACTGGGCCTGTCGATCGCCATGGAGAACGCGCACATCCACGGCGGCGACATCACGGCCGCGAACGGACCGGAGGGCGGGGCCGTGTTCACCCTGCGGCTTCCGGTGGACGTGGGGAAGGTGATCGCCGGTGGCGGCACGGAGGCGTAGGACGCGGGGGGTACAGGGGGTACAGGGGGCGCGTGGCGTGCGTGGGGGGCACGGGGCTCAGGGGGCTCTCGGGGTGCTTGGGGGTCGTGGGG
>NZ_JZWV01000882.1 GCF_000966975.1 Streptomyces katrae
CCCCACCACCCCGCCGACCACGCCTCCGGGCGGGACCTGCACCAACCCGGCGTACGTGGCGGGCACGGTCTACACCGGCGGGACGGTCGTCTCGCACAAGGGCCACAACTGGAAGGCCCAGTGGTGGACGCAGAACGAGGAGCCCGGCACCACCGGCCAGTGGGGCGTCTGGCAGGACCTCGGCGCCTGCTGACGCCCGGCGGGTGAACCGCACGTGAGGACCCGGTGGCCCGGCGGCCACCGGGTCCTCGCACGTCCGGGCGCGCGGACGTCACACTCGGCGGCCCCGGATTGTCCTGTGGGAGCAGGCACTCCCACGCGGAAGGACACCCCCACCATGAGCACCATCCTCGTCACCGGCGGCACCGGCAATCTCGGTGCCCTGGTCGTCGGCATGCTGCGGGAACAGGGCCACGAGGTCCGGGCGCTGAGCCGGAGCTCGGCCGAGTTCCCGGTCGACCTGCGCGACGGCAGCGGGCTGGACGCGGCGCTGGCGGGCGCGCAGGTCGTCGTCCACTGCGCGAGCTCCCCGCGCGGGGGCGACGACGTGGCCGCCCGGCACCTGATCGACGCGGCCCGGCGGGCCGGGACCGTCACCAACCTGGTGTACATCTCGATCGTCGGGGTGGACGTGGTGCCGCTGGGCTACTACCGGACGAAGCTGCGGGTGGAACGGATGCTGGAGGATTCCGGGCTCGGGGTCACCATCCTGCGGACCACCCAGTTCCACGACCTGGTGGCCCGGGTGACGGGCGTGGCGGCGCGGCTCCCGCTGCCGGTGGTGCCGCTGCCCAAGGGCGTACGGGTGCAGCCGGTCGCGGTCGAGGAGGTCGCGGACCGGCTCGCGGAGCTGGCGGTGCCGGAGGCGGCGGGGCGGGTGCCGGACGTGGGCGGGCCGGAAGCGCGCCCGCTGGAGGAGTGGGCCGGGGTCTGGCTCGCGGCGACGGGCAGCCGGCGACGGGTGCTCGGGGTGCCGCTGGCGGGCCGCGCGTACGCCGCGTGCCGGCGCGGGGGGATCCTGGCGGCGCCCGGGCGGGCGGTGGGGCGGATCACCTTCGACGACTACGTGGAGCGGCGCGGGCGGGTCCGGGGGACGGGGCGCGCGTAGGGGGGTGCCTCCGGGGCGGGGGCCGCCGCGCGGAGCGGCGTGCGCGGCCGAACCGCCCCGTGGGCATCGGAGGAATGTCAAGGCCCGCAGACCACAAGGACCGTACGCGTTCCGGGTGACTCACCGTCATAAGTCCTGGGCAGTCCCGTGAATAGGCTCCCGTACCAGGAGACCGGCCGCCCGCCCGCACACCGTAGCGGGCCTGCGCGCCCTCCTCGCCCCTCTCGCACCGGACGGAACGGACACCCCGTGAGCCTTCGCCAGATCGAGCCCAAGCAGCGCGGCTTCCTCATCGTCAACTCCCACCCCGAAGGCGCTGCCCGGACCGTCCGTGACATGTGGGAGGCGGTCCCGGCCCGCACCGACGGCCGCCGCCCGGTCGCCCTGGTCCTGGGGCACTCCGCCGGCTACGGCCTGGCCACGGTCGTGGCCGGGCTGCGCCGGCACGGCATCCGCGGTATCGGCGTCGCCTTCGAGGCCCCCGACACCGGCCGCCGTACCGCCGGCGCCGGCTGGTACCGCACCGCGGCCACCGCCGAGCTCGTCGCCGAGGAGGGACACGACTTCCGCTTCGTGAACACCGACGCGTTCTCCGACGACGCCAGATCGCGGGTCGCGGACCTGCTGGAGGAGCACTACGGCCCCGTCGACCACCTCGTCTACAGCCTCGCGGCCCCCCGCCGCACCGACCCGGGTACCGGTGAGGTCCACCACTCGGTGATCAAACCGCTCGGCGCCGCGTACGAAGCCCCCGCCCTCGACTTCTCCGCCGCCACCCCCGCCGTGACGTGGACCCGGCTCGAACCCGGAACCGATGCGGAGGCGCGTGCCACGGTCGCGGTGATGGGAGGCGACGACTGGGCCCTGTGGGTCCGGGCCCTGGCCTCCCGCGGGCTCCTGGCCGACGGGTTCACCACCGCGGCCCTGACCTACGTGGGCTCGGAGGTCACCGCACCCGTCTACCGTCACGGCACCATCGGCGCGGCCAAGGAACATCTGGAGCGGACCGCCCGGGACCTGGACGGCTCCGCCCTCCTCAAGGAGAAGGACGGCCGCGCCTTCACCGTCGTGGCCGGCGCGGCGGTCACCCAGGCCTCCACCGCGATCCCCTCCATCGCCCTCTACACCTCCTTCCTCCGCACCGTCCTCGGGGACGGCGGCTTCCGGACGACCGCCGAGCAGGCCGTGGACCTCTGGGACCAGCTCGAAGGCCGCACCCCGCTCATCCTCGACGAGGAGGGACGGATCCGGCTCGACGGCTGGGAACTCGACCCGGGCGTCCAGGAGCGGGTCCGGGAGCTGTGGGCCGACCCGCAGCACGCCCTGGACGCCTCCCGTTCCGGCGCCGACTGGTTCATGAAGCAGGTCAGGGCCCTCTACGGCTGGGACGTCGGGAACGTCGCCTACGGCCGGCCGGTCGAGACCGACGTCCCGTGGCCCGCACTGGGCTGAGCCCCGGATCCCCGCGGGCGGTCAGCCGGCGAAGAGCTGCGACTGGGCCGCCTCGCGGGCCGCCAGGCGGGCTCCCTCCAGGACCGCCGGATCGCCCAGGGCGGTGGCGCGGACCTCGGTCGGGACCGGGCTCAGGGCGGCGAGACGGCGGGCCACGCGGGCGGCGAGGGGGTCACCGCCCGCCCGGCCCAGGCCACCGCCGAGGACGACGCAGCCCGGGTCCAGGACCGCGGCGACGGCTGCCGCCCCGAGAGCGAGGCGCTCCGCGAGGGCGTCCAGGAAGGCCTCCCCGGCGGCGCCGGCGACGGCCTCCTCCACGGGCCCGCCGAAGCCGTGCTCCGCCGCCAGCGCCGCCACCGCCGCCGCGCCGGCCAGGGCGTGGAAGCCGCCGCCGCAGTCGGTGGCGGAGGGCAGCGCGGCGGTGCCCGGCACCGGCAGGAAGCCGATCTCGCCCGCCCCGCCGGAGGCACCCCGTCTCAGCCTGCCGTCGAGGACCACGGCCGCCCCGACCCCGGCTCCGAGCCACAGCAGGACGAAGGAGTCCAGGTCCCGCGCGGCGCCGACGCGCTGTTCGGCCAGGGCCGCCAGGTTGGTCTCGTTCTCCACCCCCACCGCGGCGGTCAGCCGCCGCTGGAGGGCGGCCACCAGGTCCCGGTGCCAGGCGGGCAGGCCCGAGGTGTCGCGCAGCTCTCCGGAGGCGGGGGCGACCAGGCCGGGCGCGCCGACGACCACCGTGTGCAGCGCCTCCGCCCTGGCCCGGCGGGCCAGGGCCTCCAGCCGGTCCACGGCCTCGTCCACCGCGTCGACGGGGAGCTCCGCCGAGGCCAGCTGCCGGCCGAGCAGGTCCGTGACCACCGCCGTCGCGCTGTCGGTGCGCACGTCCAGGGCGGCCAGATGGGCGCGGCGGGCCACGATCCCGTAGAGGCGGGCGTTGGGGCCGCGCCGCTGTTCGCCGGACTCCCCCACGACCTCGACCAGTCCGGCCGCGCAGAGGCGTTCGAGCAGGTCGGCGACGGAGGGACGGGAGAGTCCGGTCAGCTGCTTGAGCTGGGTCGCCGTCAGCGCCCCCTCCGCCTGGAGGAGTTCGAGCGCGAGCCGGTCGTTCATCGCCCGGGCCGTGCTCGGCGAGGCCGGGGCGGCGGGAGGGGCGGGAGGGGTGGGGGACATCGCCTTCACGGGGGTCACGATCCCCATCCTAAGGAAAGGGTCTTAATTATCAGGCAGGCTCCCTGATAGTTTTATGGGCATGACGACCGTGACGGCCGGGGAACCCGGCACCGGCCCGGCGCGGCTGCGCCGTGCCCGCTTCGCGATAGCCGCAGTCTTCTGCACCCACGGCGCCGTGACCGGCTCCTTCGCCACCCGCATCCCCTGGATCCAGGAGCACGCCCAGGTCGGCGCGGGCACCCTGGGCCTGGCCCTCGCCTTCCCCGCCCTCGGCGCGGCCCTGGCCATGCCGCTGGCCGGGCGGGTGAACCACCGCTTCGGAGCCCGGGCCGCCCTGCGCGGGCTGCTGTCGCTGTGGACCCTGTCCCTGGTCCTGCCGGGCCTGGCCCCGAACCCGGTGGCCCTGTGCTGCGCCCTCTTCGCCTACGGGGCGGCCGCCGGCATGTCGGACGTGGCGATGAACGCGCTCGGGGTGGAGACGGAGGACCGGCTCGGCCGCTCGATCATGTCCTCGCTGCACGGGATGTGGAGCGTGGGCGCCCTGCTCGGCTCCGCCGCCGGGACCGTCGCGGCGCACACCGGGACGGACGCCCGGGTGCACCACCTGATCGCCTCCCTGGCCCTGACCGCCGCCGGGCTGGTCGCCGTGGGCGGGGTGCTGGATCTGCGCAGCGAGCCCGGGGAGGAGGCGCCGCCGCGGTTCGCCCGGCCCCCGAGGGCGGCCGTGCTGATCGGGGCCGTCGGCTTCTGCGCGGTGTTCGCCGAGGGCGCGAGCCTGGACTGGTCGGCGGTGTTCCTGCGGGACGTGCTGGGCACCGAGGCCGGTACGGCGGCCGCCTCCACCACCGCGTTCGCGCTCACCATGGCAGTGGCCCGGCTGGCCGGGGACCGGATCGTGGACCGGTTCGGGGCGGTGCGCACGGTCCGGGCGGGCGGTGTGCTGGCCACGGCGGGCGGGCTGCTGGTGGTGACGGCCGGCCATCCGGTGGCGGCCATGGCGGGGTTCGGGATGATCGGGCTGGGCATCGCGGTGGTGGTGCCGCTGGCCTTCGCCGCGGCGGCGCGCAGCGGACCGGCCCCGGCACAGGCCCCGGGGACGATCACGTACACCTCGGGGCTGATCGCCCCGTCGGCGATCGGGGCGGTGGCGGACGCGACCTCGCTGGTGGTCTCGTTCGGCCTGGTGACGCTGCTGGCGTGCGCGCTGGTCGGCGGGGCCGCGGTGCTGCGGCCGAAGGCCGGGCCGGAGGGTGGAGCACATGCCCTCAATCGGGACGAACCCACTGCTATCCGACCGTAATATGTCGCTGGCCGCCCTGCGGTCATGATCTCTGACCTCTCGGCGGAACGGAAGTGGTGGAACATGGGCTTCGGCCTGCGCTGGACCCTGCACGGAGACGGGCGGACCCCCGCCCCCGGGGCGGTGGTGCGGCCGGACGAGCGGCTGTCGTGGCCGCGCACCGCCGGGCTCGGCGCCCAGCACGTGGTCGCGATGTTCGGCGCGAGTTTCGTGTCGCCGGTGCTCATGGGCCTGGACCCGAACCTGGCCATCATGATGTCGGGCATCGCCACGGCCGTCTTCCTGCTCGCGACGCGCGGGCGGGTCCCCTCGTACCTGGGCTGTTCCCTGTCCTTCGTGGGCGTGGCGGCGGCGATCCGGGCCGGCGGCGGGGACAGCGCGGTGGTCACGGGTGCGGTGTTCGTGGTCGGTGCGGCGCTGTTCCTGGCGGGCCTGGCCGTGCAGCGGTTCGGGGCGCGGATCATCCACGCGGCGATGCCGCCGGTGGTGACGGGCGCGGTCGTGATGCTGATCGGGTTCAACCTGGCGCCGGTGACGGCGGCCACCTACTGGCCGCAGGACCAGTGGACGGCCCTGCTGACCATGCTGTTCACCGGGCTGGCCGTGGTGTGCCTGCGCGGGTTCTGGTCGCGGATCGCGATCTTCCTGGGGCTGGTCTTCGGGTACGGGATCTCGTGGGTCTTCGACCTGGTCTTCGGGAAGATCCACTCCCCGGCGGGCGGCACCGAGGCCGTGGACCACTGGCGGCTGGACCTCTCGGGTGTGGGCGAGGCCGACTGGATCGGGCTGCCGAACCTGCACGGGCCGTCGTTCCAGTGGTCGGCGATCCTGATCGCGCTGCCGGTGGTGATCGCGCTGATCGCCGAGAACGCCGGACACATCAAGGCCGTCGGCGAGATGACGGGCGACCCGCTCGACGACAAGCTCGGCACGGCCATCGCCGCCGACGGCGCCGCGTCCATGCTGTCGACGGCGGTGGGCGGCCCGCCGAACACCACGTACTCCGAGAACATCGGGGTCATGGCCGCCACCCGGGTCTACTCCACGGCGGCCTACTGGGCGGCGGCCGGCTTCGCCCTGCTGTTCGGCCTGTGCCCGAAGTTCGGCGCGGTCGTCGCCGCGATCCCCGGCGGGGTGCTGGGCGGCATCACCGTGATCCTGTACGGGATGATCGGCCTGCTCGGCGCGCAGATCTGGCTCAACGGGCGGGTCGACCTGCGCAATCCGCTGAACCTGGTGCCGGCCGCCGCGGGCATCATCATCGGCGTCGGCGGGGTCAAGCTGCACTTCAGCGACAGCTTCGAGCTGGGCGGCATCGCGCTCGGCACGATCGTGGTGATCACCGGCTACCACGCGCTGCGCTATTTCGCGCCGGAGCACCTCAAGCGCCAGGAGCCGCTGCTGGACTCGGGCACCTCGGACTACGACAGCGCCGAGGAGCCGGCCGGGGAGCCCGGGGACAAGCGGGGTTGACGGCGTTTCGCCCGAACCGGCGAAGCGTACGGCCAAGTTCCCCGCGGCGGGCGCCGCGGCTGTGACGCTGTCTCCCATGGAAGCGGTACTCGCGCGGATGCGCGTCCTCGACGAGCGGCTGCCCGCGCAGGACGGCGTGGCCGTCTTCAACCGGGTGTACCTGACCGTGACGCAGACCCTGCACGAGCGGATCGGGCACGGGGGCTTCCCCGAGCCCCGGCGGGCCGAGGCGCTGAGCGTACGGTTCGCGGAGCGGTACCTGACGGCGGTGGAGTCGGAGCGGGCGCCGGCCTGCTGGCGCCCGCTCCTGCAGTACCGGCGCCACCCCGGGGTGCGGCCGCTGCAGCACGCGCTGGCCGGGATCAACGCCCACATCGGGCACGACCTGGCCCTGGCGGTGGTGTCCACCTGCCGCGCGCTGGACTGCTCACCGGCGGCCCTCGAAGCCGACTTCCACGAGGTCGGCGACACCCTGGTCTCCCTGGAGGAGCGCATCCGGGAGGACCTGATGCCGGGCCCGGACCTCCTGGAGATCGCCGATCCGCTGACGCACCTGCTGGGCTCCTGGAGCCTGGAGCGGGCCCGGGCGGGGGCCTGGGCGGCGGCCCGGCTCCTGTGGACGCTGCGGCGGTCGCCGGACCTGGCGGAGGAGTTCGAGGAGTCCCTGGACGCGGGGGTCGGCCTGGTGGGCCGCTGCCTGCTGACCCCCGTGGCGGGCATGAGAACGGGCCGCCGCCGCGTGGGTGACGCGGGGGCGGCCCGTGGTCCGGGGGCCGGAGTACCGGTCGGGTACTAGTCCTCCGGGAGTTCGACAGGGGCGATCTCGTCGTAGACGTCGCCCGGGCCCGGGTTGGTGGCGTCCGTGGAGCCGCCGAGGTGGTGCATGACGCCCCAGACCGCGTTCAGGGCGGTCTGGACCGCGCCCTCAGCCCAGCCGGCCGTCCAGGAGATGTCGTCGCCGGCGAGGAAGATGCCGCGCTTGTCCTCGGGGAGGCGGTCCTGCATGAAGTGGGTGAACAGGCGCCGCTGGTAGCGGTAGTGGCCCGGCAGGTTGGCCTTGAACGCGCCCATGAAGTAGGGCTCGTCCTCCCAGGAGACGGTGACCGGGTTGCCGATGATGTGGCGGCGGATGTCGACCTTGGGGTAGATCTCGCCGAGGGACTTCAGCATGACCTCCATCCGCTCGTTCGCGGACAGCGGCAGCCACTTGAGGCTGTCGTCGCACCAGGTGTACGAGAGGCAGATGACGGCGGGCTTGTCCGGGCCGTTGTCCAGGAGGTACGTACCACGGGTCATACGGTCCGTGAGGGTCATCGACATGACGTCGCGGCCCGTCTCCTCGTCCTTGTCCAGCCAGAACGGCCTGTCGACGGGGACGAACAGCTTGGACGACTCCATGTAGTGCGTGCGCTCGATCGCCGTCCAGTGGTCGATCGGGAACAGCGTGTCGTCGCACTCGATCTTCGACAGCAGCATCCAGGACTGGGCCGTGAAGATCGCGGCGCGGTAGGTGCGGATGTCGCCCGAGGCGTCCGTGACCGTGATGCGGTTACCCGCGGTGCGGTGCAGGCGGGTCACCGCCGGGCGCGGGGTGCCCTCGTGCAGGGAGGACAGCGAGGTGCCCTGGGCCCAGTGGACGATCTTCTCGGGCTCGCGCTCCCACAGGCGCAGCGGCAGCTGCTGCGAGCCGCCGACGATGCCGCGGTGGTGGTCGTCCGCCTCGGTGTAGACGACGCGCAGGATCTCCAGGATGGAGTTCGGGAAGTCGGTGTCCCAGCCACCGGTGCCGAAGCCGACCTGGCCGAAGATCTCGCGCTTGCGGAAGGACTTGAACGCCTCCGACTTGCAGAGGAAGCCGTAGAAGGTCTCGTCGTCGAGCTTCTCCACGAGCTTGGCCCAGATCTCGCGGATGCGCGGGACGTCCCGCTCGCGCATGGCGGTGTTCATGTCCGAGAAGTCCGCGCCCTCGTCGAGGCAGGCGTTCCACGCGGCGGACACGTCGCGGTAGATCTGCGGGAGGTCCGCGATCGTCTCGGCGTAGTGGGTCTCGCCCTTGAGGTCGACGACCGTCGAGGGGGTGGACTCGGCGAGCGGGTTCGGGAAGGGCTCCGTGACCAGGCCGACGAGGTCGATGTAGTGCTGCAGGGCCGTGGAGGAGGGCGGGAAGCGCATGGCGCCCATCTCGGCGGTGAGGCCCTCGGTCTCGGCGCCCTCGAAGCCGACGGTGCGCAGGCGGCCGCCGATCTGGTCGGCCTCGTAGACGACGGGCTTGAGGCCCATCTTCATCAGCTCGTAGGCGGAGATGATGCCGGACAGGCCGCCGCCGATCACGGCGACCTCGGTGCCGTGCTCGGTCGCCGGTATCTGACCCAGGCCCGCCGGGTGGGCGAGGAAGTCGTCGTACGCGTACGGGAAGTCCGGGCCGAACATGGTGATCGGCGGGAGCTGTCCGTCGCCGTGCGGGACGGCGGTGGTGGGCACCGTGGACGTCATGGGGGTACGTCTCCTTGCGGCAGAGCAGGCGGGGCTGGGGAGGGGTGGTGCGGGGG
>NZ_JZWV01000891.1 GCF_000966975.1 Streptomyces katrae
AGCAGGTGCTTGGCGGCCGCCCAGCGTCCCTCGTAGACGAGGGGCGCGGGCGGCTGCTCCCCCGTCGCTTCCACCATGGCGGCACGGAACGTCCCGCCGGCCGGATCGAATGTGACCGAGGCGTCCTGGAAGCCGAGCCGGCGCCGCGTCATCGGGAACCACGCCTTGTACACGGCCTCTTTCGCGCAGAACAGCAGCCGGTCCCAGTGCACTTGGGGGAAGTCGGCGGCGAGGGCCGCCAGCGCCTCCCGCTCCTCGGGGCGGGTGACCGCCCCCAGTGTCCGTCCGGGCAGCGCCGCGTGGGGTTCGGCGTCGATCCCCACGGCCCGCACGTGGCCGGCGAGTGCGACGGCCGCCGCCCGGTACCCGGCGCTGTGCGTCATGCTGCCGACCACTCCGTGCGGCCACACGGGTGCCCCGCGCTCACCGGGCAGTACCGGCACGGGTGGTACGCCGATGTCCGCGAGGGCCCTTCGGGCGCAGTGCCGGACCGTCGTGAACTCCCGTCGGCGCCCTTCGTGACGCGCTGTCCCGAGTGCCTCCAATTCCTCGGGAAGAAGCGTGGATTCGGGTACGTCGGCAAAGCTCTCGGCGCATGCCACGGCGGTCGGAAGGATGAGTTCGAGCACTTCAGGACCCTAGCGACCGGAACCGTTCTTCCGCCATTCCTGCGGGTCGTTGCGGCTGCTAGCGTGAGTCGGGACCGGCAATTGCACGCGAAAGAGACACAGAAGTTCTTTCACCGAGGGGGATTTCCGCAATGACCAGCGGTATCGATGATCGGCCGACCTCCATATCGGCGCCCGTCACCGGCATCACAAAACGTCCGCCCGGTCTGCGGCTGCCCGCGGTGGTCCAGACCCTGTTGTTCGCCCAGTACCGCCACCGGCTGTTCCCGTTGCTGAAGCGACGGCACGGGGACGTCTTCACCCTCCGGCTCACGACGCCGACCCGCCACCTGGTGATCCTCACCAAGCAGGAGGACATCAAGACGGTCTTCGGCGGTCCGGTGGAGGTCCTGCACGCGGGCGAGGGCAACGCGATCATGGGACCGGCCCTCGGTGACCACTCCGTGCTCCTCACCGACGAGGCCGAGCACCGCAGGTCCCGCCGGCTGCTGATGCCCGCGTTCACCGGTGCGGCGCTGGCCGGCTACCAGGAGCTGGTCGGCGAACTGACCAGGGCGGAGGTGGACGGCTGGCCCGAGGGGACCGTGTTCAGCTCCCACGAGCGGATGCAGGCCCTGACCCTGGAGGTGATCCTCCAGGTGGTGTTCGGGGTGACCGACGAGGCCCGGCTGAAGCGCATGCGCCCGCTCGTGCGCGGCATCGCCGACATCGGCCCCGTCACCCTGCTCGGACTCCCCTACCCGCTCCTGCAGCGCTTCGGACCGTGGCGCCGCCACATCGGCCTCCAGCGGGGGCTCGACAAACTGCTGTACGCCGAGATCTCCGACCGGCGCCGCGCCCCGGACCTGCACAGCCGGACCGACGTGCTGTCGCGCCTGCTCCAGGCCGCGGAGAACGAGGAGGGCGGCGGGTTCAGCGACGCGGAGCTGCGCGACCAGCTGATCACCCTGCTCCTCGCGGGGCACGAGACCACGGCCACGGGTCTGGCCTGGGCGCTGCACGAACTGGTCCGCCAGCCGGAGCAGTTGAAGCGGGCGCAGCAAGCCGCGGACGAGGGCGACGACGCGTACCTCACGGCCGTCGCCAAGGAGGCGCTGCGGCTCAAGCCGGTGGTGTACGAGGTGGCCAGGCAGCTGACGAAGCCGCTCACGGTCGGCGGCTACCGGCTGCCGGCCGGCGCCACGGTGATGCCCGCGATCGGTCTGGTGCAGTCGGACCCGGCCTACCACCACCAGCCGGACGAGTTCCGCCCCGAGCGCTTCCTCCACGGCCAGCCGCCGGCCCACACCTGGATCCCGTTCGGCGGGGGCGCCCGCCGGTGCATCGGCGCCGGTTTCGCGCTGCTCGAAGCGACCGTGGCCCTGCGCGAGGTGCTCGTGCGGTACGAGATCCGGCCCGACCGGGCCGCCCCGGAGGAGCAGAAGGCGCACCACGTCACCCTGATCCCGTCCCGGGGTGCGCGGCTCGTGGTGCGCCGTCGCCGCTGACCCCGGCGAAGCGCCGGAACGCCGGTCGTGGCCGCCCCGTCCGGGGCGGCCGCGATCGGCGTCAGTGGCGGGGGGATCAGCGGGCGAGTTCCGCCAGCACCGGCAGCTTCCCCGTCAGGTAGCGCTCCCGGGTCAGGGCGCGCTGGACCTTGCCGGAGGAGGTGCGCGGTATCGCGCCCTTGTCGAGGGCCACCACCTTGTCGGGGGCGTGACCGAGGTGTTCGCGCAGCCGCTTCATCACCAGGGCCGCCAGCTCCGCGTGGTTCTCGAAGCCCTTGGCGGTCTCGAAGGCCACGATCATCCGCTCGGTGTCCGGCACCGCGAAGGCCGCGCAGACCGGCCGTACGCCCTCCACCTTGGCGGCCACGTGCTCGTAGTCCTCGGGGTACAGGTTGCGGCCCGAGACGATGATCATGTCCTTGACGCGGCCGCAGACCACCAGACCCCCGTCCTCGGTCCGGTAGCCGAGGTCACCGGTGCGCAGCCAGCCGTCGCGCAGGACGGTCGCGGTCGCCTCGGGGTCCTCCCAGTAGCCCTGCATCAAGGAGGGGCTGTTCACCCAGATCTCGCCGACCCGCCGCTCCTCCAGCGGCGTGCCGTCCTCCTGCCTGATCTCGATCCGGACTCCGGGCACCGGGGGGCCGCAGACCGCCAGCGCGCGGGCGTCGGGGGCGTCGGCGGGCACGG
>NZ_JZWV01000892.1 GCF_000966975.1 Streptomyces katrae
ACTCCGGACTCAGGGCACCGGGGGGCCGCAGACCGCCAGCGCGCGGGCGTCGGGGGCGTCGGCGGGCACGGGGGTCGCGACGCCGCCCGCCTGCAGCCCCTCCCGGGACACGTGGTCCCAGACCAGCGGCCGGGTCGCCTCTCCCATGGCGACGGCCAGGGTGGCCTCGGCCAGGCCGTACATCGGGGTCATCGCCTGCGGCCTGAGCCCGTGGACGGCGCCCGCCTCCGCGAACTGTTCGAGGGTGGCCGCCCGGATCGGCTCCGCACCGTCCCCGCACACCTCCAGATGGGACAGGTCCAGGTCCCGCGGGCGCAGCCGCATGCCCTGGGCGGCGAGCCCGTAGGCGAAGTTCGGGGCGACCGTGCTGGTCGCCTTGAACCGGGACAGCGCGTCCACCCAGGAGTCGGGGCGGGCGAGGAAGTCCTCCGGCGGCTGCAGCACCAGCTTGATCCGGTAGGCCATGCCGGAGAGCACGGAGATCAGGCCCATGTCGTGGTAGAGCGGCAGCCAGCTGACGTGCACGCTCCGGTCCCGCACCAGTTCCAGCCGCTCGCAGCAGACCGCCGCGTTGGTGAGCATCTGCCGGTGGGTGAGCGCGACCGCCCGGGGCAGGCCGGTGGTGCCGGAGGTGAACTGTAGGTACGCGAGGTCCTCGGGCCGGGTCTCGATCGGCCCGCTGATCTCCTCCCGTTCCGAGGCCAGTTCTCCGCAGGTCAGCACCGGCCGGTCGCCGGTGATCCGCCCGGTCACGAAGTCGCCGAAGGCGTCGGCGACCACCACGCAGCGCGCGTCCACGTGGTCGAGCCGCCGGTTGATCTCGGAGACGAACTCCTCCAGGTCCGACAGCCGGTGCGGCAGGGGCAGGATGACCGGCACGGCGCCCGCCCGCCACACGCCGAACAGGGCGAGCAGGAAGCCGGGCGAGGTCGAGGAGACGATCGCGACGCGGTCCCCCTTGCCGACGCCCGCCCGGACCAGTCCGCCGGCCACCCGCCGCGCGCCGGCGGCCAGCAGCGCGTACGGCAGCGGGCTCTGGTCGAGCCGCCGGTTCACCACGGTGATGCCGCGCGAGGTGGTGGCGGCGAGTTCCAGCACCTCGGGCACGGTCACCGCACCGAACAGGTCCTCGGGACGCGGGTGCTCCATGATCTTCTCTTCCCCGTTCATCCGGCGCTCCGCGCCAGGGTGTGCAGTTCTTCGATGAAGCGGTCGGCCAGGGCCCGGACCGTCTCCTCCCTGTGCAGGTGGGAGCTGTACGTCCACACCAGCCGCAGGGTGCCGTCCGACACCATCGCCATCAGGTCGAGCGTCCTCGTCCGGTGGCCGAGGCCGCTGCGGTGGTGGCCGAAGGACTCCACGACGGGGCGGGCGTCACCGGTGAAGTACTCGCTGACGTCGCCCCAGTAGTTGAAGCCGATCTCGGGCACGGGCACCTCTGCCATGCGCGCCCGTACCGCGGGGTCGGGATGCAGGTAGCGCAACAGGCCGTACCCGACGCCCTGGTGGGGCATCTCCCGGATCTGCTCGCGCACGGAGTCGAGGTCGCCCGGGCGCAGCACCAGCGGCGACAGCGTGGAGAACCGGGCGACCGTACGGGAGATGTCCAGCGAGCCGAAGGCCCATTGGCGACCGTGTCCCTCCACCTCGACGACCAGTTCCGGCTGCCCGGTCCAGTCGGTCACGGCGCCGGCGAGGGCGGTCAGCAGCACCTCGCGGATTTCGGCGCCCCGGGTGCGCGGGAGTCCGGTGACCACGGCGTCGAAGGTCTCCCCGGTCACCTCCGTGAAGTGGCGGACGGCGGAGGCCTGCGAGTTGGGGCCGAGGCGGTGGTCGACGGGCAGCGGCCGCGGCGAGAGATCGGCCAGCCTGCTCCAGTACGGGAGCTCGGCCGTGACCTCCTCGCTCGCCGCGTGGGCGTGGAGCCGGGCCGCGGCCTGCGGCAGCGAGGCCGTCTTGGGCGGCAGGACCGGCTCGTCTCCCCGCTCCAGGGCGAAGTAGGCGGTGCGCAGGTCCTCGTAGAACACCCGGGAGGAGTAGTAGTCCATGACCAGCCAGTGGGCGCTGACGAGGAGCCTGGGCCGGCGCAGCGGGCCGAGGTCGAACTGGGTGAGCTGGACGGTCATGCCGTCGGCCAGGTCGAGCTCGCCGTTGCGCAGTGCGACGTGCCGGGCGATCTCCGCCTCGACGTCGGCGTCGGCGGTCGCGCCGAGGTCGACCTCCATGACCCTGGAGGCGGCCGGCGGCCGCACGCCGGGCAGTTCGGCGTACGGTCCCTGCTCGTCGGTGCGGAACCGGGCCCGCAGCCCGTCGTGGTGGTCGAGCACGGTGGCGAGGGCCTCGTGCAGCAGACCGGGTTCGAGCCTGCGGTCCAGCTCGAAGACCGGCCACATGCCGTTCCAGTGGTCGGCCGCGGCGAACTCCTGCTCGAAGAACCAGAGCTGGCTCGGCGAGAGGCCGGCGCGCCCGGTGATCTCGCCCTGGTCCGCGGCGGCCGTCGGCCGGTCGGTGGCGAGCCCGGCCTGCTCGGCCACGGTCGGATGGGTGAAGAAGTCCGCGAGCGTGAGGTGGAGCCCCTGCTCGGCCGCCTTGGCCACGGCGCGTACGCCGAGCAGCGAATCGCCGCCGAGCGCGTAGAAGTTGTCGTGGCGGCCGATGGTCTCCACCGGGAGCACGGAGGCCCAGGCGCGGGCCAGGATCTCCTCGGCCGGGGTCGCCGGCGGCTCGGCCCCCGGTGCGACGGCCTCCGGCACGGGCAGGGCGCGCCGGTCGAGCTTCCCGTTGGCGCCCATGGGGAGCCGGTCCAGGGTCATGACGACGGCGGGGACCATGTACGCGGGGAGCTTGGCGGCGAGGTGAGTGCGCAGCTCGTCGTCGGCGAAGGCGGCCCCGCTCTCGGGCACGGCGTAGCCGATCAGGCGCTTGGCGTCCTGGGCCACGACGACCGCGGCCCTGACGCCGGGGTGGCCGCCGAGCACGGCCTCGATCTCGCCGAGCTCGATCCGGTGGCCGCCTATCTTGACCTGGAAGTCGTCCCTGCCGAGGAGTTCGAGGGTGCCGTCGGGCAGGTAGCGGCCGAGGTCGCCGGTCCGGTAGAGGCGCTCGCCAGTGACCGGGTGGACGAGGAACTGCGCCGCGGTGCGCTCGGGGTCGCCCCAGTAGCCCCGGGCCACTCCCGCGCCGCCGATGTGGAGCTCGCCCGTGACGTGGTCCGGCTTGTCGGTCAGTTCGGCGTCCAGCACGTGGAAGGTCTGATTGCGCAGGGGGGTGCCGTACGGAACGCTGCGCCACTCGGGGTCGACGCGGTCGATGGGGTGCCAGATCGACCAGATCGCGGCCTCGGTGGCGCCGCCGAGACTGATCAGCTCGGGCCCGCCGGAGGCGACGGCCCGGACCCGGCCGGGCAGGGACAGCGGGATCCAGTCACCGCTGAGCAGGGCCGTGCGCAGCGAGCGCGGGAAGCCGCCGCCCTGCTGCTCGCAGTGCTCCACCAGCAGTTCGAGCAGCGGCGGGACGGTGTTCCACAGGGTCACCCGGTGCTCGTCCGCCAGGACGGCCCAGCGACCGGGGTCGCGCGCCTCGCCGGGCGCCGGCAGCACCAGCGCGCCGCCGGCCCCGAGCACGCCGAACACGTCGTACACGGACAGGTCGAAGCTGAGGGAGGACAGTCCGAGGACCCGGTCCCCGGGACCGACGGCACAGCGGGTGTTGATGTCGTCCACCGTGTTCAGCGCGGAACGGTGGCTGATCATCACGCCCTTGGGGCGGCCGGTCGATCCCGAGGTGAAGATGACGTACGCGAGGTCGTCGGGGCCGGTGACCGGCGCCTCGACCGGTCCGTCCGGCACGTCCGCCCACGGCTGCGGTTCCACGGCCAGGCCGGTGACGCCCGCCGGCACGTACGCGCCGGGCTGGGTGAGGGCCACCGTCACCCCGCCCGCCTCGATCAGCTGGTCGATGCGCTCGGGCGGCAGGCCCGCGTCCACCGGCAGGTAGGCCGCGCCGGCGCGGAGCACTCCCAGTACGGCCGGGACCTGCTCCCATCCCTTGTGCATGAGGACGGCGACCAGCGTGTTCGGCGCCGTGCCGAGCTCGCGCAGCCGGCGGGCGTCGGCGCGGCGGTCGAGTTCGCCGTAGGTGAGCGTCGCGCCGGCGGTGATCACGGCCGGTGCGTCGGGGTGCGCGGCGGCCTGCCGGCCGACGGCCTCGTGCAGGAGCCCGCCGGGCAGCGGGCCGGCGGTGTCGTTCACGGCCGCGCGCACGGCGAGCTGCCCGGCCGGCAGGGTGACCGGAGCGGGCTCCTCCTGTTCCGCGATGCGCTCGACCAGGCCGAGGTAGGCGGCGAACATGTCGTCGAGCACGCCCTCGGGGAACATCTCCTCCACGGCGTCCCAGCTGATCAGCAGATCGCTGCCGCGGGCCACGACCTGGTTGTCGAGGTAGACCTGCGGGGTCTGGGAGATGGCGTACACGGTCTCGAAGACCATGCCTTCGAGGGAGCCGAGGCTGTCCTGCTCGCGCAGCAGGCTGGTGAAGACGACGGGCATCCGCGCCTGCGTGCCGTCGCCCCGGCGGCCCAGCTCGCGCTGCACCTCGACGCCGCTGAACCGGGCGTGGGCCAGGTCCTGCCGCAGCTGCGCCTGGATCCGGCCCGCGGCCGTGGCGAGGTTCGGGGCGCCCGCGAGGTCGCACTCCAGCAGGATCGTGCTGGTGAAGTCGCCGATCACCCGGTCGATGTCGGCGTGCCAGCGCGGCCGGTCGGCGAGCGTCAGGTTGAGGGTGAAGCGGGACCTGCGGCTCCAGGTACGCAGCACCTGCGCGTAGGCGGCGCACAGCAGGACGGAGGGGGTGACGCCCAGGGTGTTCGCGCGGTCCCTGATCTGGCGCCAGATCCGGCCGGACAGCCGGCGCTCGCGGCGTACGAAGGCCGGGGCCCGGGAGTCGGCGAGGGTGCGGACCGGCAGTTCGGGGGCCGGCGGGAGCGAGTCGAGGCGGTCGAGCCAGTACGCGCGGGCCGTCTGGTGGCCGGGCTGCGCACGGTGTGCGGCGACGCCGTCGAGGTAGTCGCGGAAGGTCGGCGCGGGGGCCGGGCCGAGGGAGTCGGGGTCGAGGACGAGGCGGATCCACTCGGCCAGCAGGACCTGGATGCTGCCGGCGTCGGCGAAGAGCAGGTCGATGCTGATGTGGAGGCGGAGCCTGCCCGCGTCCAGCTGGTGGGTGCGCACCTCGTACAGCGGCCAGGTGTGCGGGTCGAAGACCTGGGCGGCCATCTCCTCGCGGGTCTCTTCGAGACGACATCGGCCTTCGGCTTCGGAGAGCCCGCTCAGGTCGCCGTGGCGGAAGCGGTAGTACGGGACCTCGGGAGCCACCTGCTGGCGGCCGTCGGCGAGCAGGACCGCCCGCAGCATGCCGTGGCGGCCGATCAGGGTGTTGAAGGCCTCCTCGACGCGTTCGCGGTCCGCCGCGAACAGGTCGACCTCCACGTAGAAGTGGGCGGAGCGCCCGCCGAGGTCGAATCCCCGGCTGCCCAGCCAGTACGCCTGCTGGACGTCGGTGAGGCCGAAGGGCTCGTGCGCGCGCTCAGGTGCCGGAACCAGCTGCGGGACGGACCCGCCGTCCGTACCATGGTTGAGCAGCGCCCCGGCGAGGGTTTCGAGCGTGCAGTGGCCGAGGAACATCTCCAGCGGGAGGTCGACCGTACACGCGGTGTCGATCGCGGACTTGAGCCGTACGGCGTCGAGCGAGTCGAGGAACAAGGGCTCCTGCGGGTCGATCCAGCGGTCGTAGTCGCTGTTGAGCTCGGCCAGCAGGTCTCGGATGGTGTTCAGGCCTCCGTCCTGGTCGGGAATGGGCACAGCGGATATCTCGGACATCAGTCCCCCGTATCAACCAGCGGGTCATGCTGGTTCGGCGTGTTATTGCGATGTGGCCTGCGCGTCGGCGACCTTGCGCAGGTAGGAATAGATGCCGCCGTTCCTGGCGATCCAGGCGGTCAGCCGCGGCGAGAGGGCGCTGACCACGTCCGCGACCTTCTCCATCACGGGAGCCACGGTGATCTCCACCTTGTCCTCCCTGACGCACTTCAGTACCGCGCGCGCGACTTCGTCGGGCCCGACCCGGCCGAGCAGCGGCGGCCGCCGTCCCGCCTGCCAGCCGGCGGAGATGCCCACGTCCGCGATCAGCGTCGGGTACACCGCCGACACCCCCACCCCGGTCCCCCGCAGTTCCTCGCGCAGGGACCAGGTGAAGCCGACGAGACCGTGCTTGGCCGAGGAGTTGATGGTGGCGTAGGGATAGGCCGTGCGCCCGCCCACCGAACCGATGTTGACCACGTGCCCGCGCCCGGCTTCGAGCATGTGCGGCAGCACCAGTCTGGTCATCGCCTCGGCGCCGAAGAGATTCACCAGGAGAACCCTTCTGATGCTCTCCACCGAGGCGTCCTGGAACCGGGTGATGTGCTCTATCCCCGCATTGTTGACCAGCAGTCCGGGCGGGCCCAGTTCACGGCAGACCGTTTCGACGATCCGCTGCTGGGCCTCTTCGTCGGAAACGTCGGCGGGCACCACGAGCGGCTTGGGTCCGTACCGTCCGGCCCTTTCCGCGGTGGCCCGCAGGCCTTCCTCCGAGCGGGCGACGAGTGCCAGTCGGACACCGGCCTTCGCCAAATGCTCGGCGATGTGTGCACCGACGCCCCGCGAGGCCCCCGTGAGGATTCCCACAACATTGTTCAATTCGCGCACGAACGTCGTCCTTTGCCGGGAGGAACAGGTTTACCGGGAAGGCTGCAGAGCCGCCCGCCGGCCGAAGAGCAGCTGGATCACGACCGCCACGCAGCACAGCAGCGCTCCGGTGAGCGTCACCGCGCCGATGCCGACGTGGTCGAGGACCGCGCCGCCGAGGACACCGGACAGTCCGATGCCCAGGTACAGGGCCGACGCGTTGAGCGCGAGCAGCAGGCTGCCGGCGCCCGGCGAGAGTTCGAGCAGCCGGCGCTGGACCGGCGGGTTGAACCCCCAGCTCGACACGCCCCACACCAACAGCAGTGCGGCGGCGATCGCCGTGCTGTGCACCACGGACAGGGCCGAGAGCGCGACCACACTGCCGGACACGGCCACCAGGAGCGGCATCCGGTAGCCGTACCGGTCGGCCGCGACACCGCCGAGGACATTGCCGATCGCACCGCCGATGCCGTAGCCGAACAGCAGCAGACTCAGCCCGGTGCCGTGCGCGCCGACGGTCTCGGCCAGTACCGGGGCCGCGTACGTGTACACGGTGAACACCCCGAGGCTGGCGGCCAGGGTGATCCCGAGGACGGTGACCACCCTGGTGTCCGAGGCGGCTTCGAAGCGTCGGCGCAGCGTGACCCTCGGGGGCGCCGCGACCTCGGGCACGGCCACCGCCACGGCCACGGCGGAGGCCGTGCAGAACGCGGCGACCAGCCAGAAGACCCCGCGGTACCCGAGCGGCCCGACGAGCAGCGTCCCCGCGGGCACGCCGACGATGGTGGCCGTCACCAGTCCGCCGAACACCCAGGCCGCCGCGCGCGCCCGGCGCTCGGGCCCGCTCAGCTCGGCGGCGACGGCGGTCGCCGCCGGGGTGAACACCGCGGCGCCCACGGCCGTGAGGATCCTGGCGGCCATCAGGACGCCGAAGTCCGGTGCCACCGCGGCGAGCGCGTTGCCGGCCGCGGCCACCAGCAGGGCGGCGACGATCAGGGGACGGCGGCGCCAGCCGCCCAGGGCCACGGCCAGCAGCGGGGAGCCGATCGCGTAGGCCACGGCGAAGGACGTGGTCAGCAGTCCCGCCGTGGACAGCGAGACCGAAAGTTCCGCGCTCAGCTGCGGCAGCACACCGGTGACGACGTAGCCGCTCGTTCCCACGGCGAACGCCCCGAGCGCCAATGTGAAGATCTTGCCCAACACGAAATGAACCCCCTGCCCTCGGCCGGTCAGTGCCGAAAGCGATCATGGCACGGGTCCCGAAGACCACGCGAACTGGAGTCCGAACCACACTCCCACAACAGAACTTGCAGGCCAACAGGGGTTTTGCGCCAAGATCACCGCTCCGGGCGCGGACATGCGGGACCCGCCCGCCGCGGGAACCTCCTCGCTGCGGGCGGATCACACGGTCGGCCGTGGGGCCGGCTCACTCCCCGTCGGTGGCCGGCGGATTCGCAGACGTGACGCCCAGCTGCCGCGCCTTCTCGATGTCGGCGGCGGAGGGCTTGACGCGGGTGAACTCGTCGTGGCCGAGGAAGGTCGACTTCCACTGGTCGGCGGGGGTCGTGCCGTAGCTCAGCAGCCACTGGGTGACGATGCGCTCCTGGCCGCCGGGGACGTACTGGCCGCTCCAGGTGGCGACGGAGTGGGCGTTGCGGTAGGCGTTGCGGTAGGCGACGGTCCAGCCGACGGCCGTCCCCGTGCCGTCGGCGGGCGCGCTGTCGTAGCGGCCCGTCATGACGTAGCGCTTCTCGGCGTTGCCGACCGCGGACTCGTAGGTGCCGACGAACCCCCCGTTCGCGGCCCGGGTCACGACCATGGTCGAGCCGAGTTGGTTGTACCAGGTGCCCAGGATGCCGGGGTGCGAGTCCGCCCCCGAACCGGTGTCCGCGGCTTCCGCGGACACCGTTCCCCGGTTGTCCGCCGAAGCGCTCGCGGATGCGGTGACGAAGGTCAGGGACATGGCGCACAGTGCGACTAAGACTTGGCGTACACGTGTCACGAGGTGATTCCCCCTGTGAGGGCCGAAGGGCCAGCCGTTCGCCCGGTGATGGTGGAAGGTCACGGGCGTTTTCGGGATCGAGCGTAGTGTCGTGACCAGCGGTAAGCCAGGCGCATTTCCCGCGAATTGTCGGACCTCGTACGGAGACGCGGCGCGATGTGTTCGCCCGCCGGCGCTCGCGGGGTTGCGAAAGTCCCGCACGGCGCCCCTAGGGGGTGTTGCGAAAGTCCTGTGCGGTGCCCGCGGTGTCCGGTG
>NZ_JZWV01000883.1 GCF_000966975.1 Streptomyces katrae
GTCATCAATAGTACGATTTTCACCGAACATGTGCCCTTGGCAACCATCGACCGAGACCTCGACCATCCCGTTCTGCCGCCAGGGGCCCATGCCGTATTGCTGTTTGTCCACCGGCACCGTCAGGTGCGCGGCCGAGGTCACAAACCTTGACGGGCGGGAATCGGGAAACGCGCACAACATGCGCGTCGACCGACCCGTCGGCAACACCTAGGGGAGTATTTTTCGTGTCTCACATGCGCAAGATCGTCGTTGCAGCCATCGCCGTTTCGCTCACCACGGTCGGGATTGCGGCCAACGCCTCGGCGGACCCCGCGAAGGACTCGAAGGCCCAGGTCGCGGCGGTCGACGCCGGCATCACCGGCACCTGGTACAACCAGCTCGGCTCGACCTTCACCGTGACCGCGAACACGGACGGCAGCCTCACCGGCACCTACGAGTCGGCCGTCGGCAACGCCGAGAGCCGCTACGTCGTGACCGGCCGTTACGACACCGCCGCCGCCACCGGCACCGGCACCGCCCTCGGCTGGACGGTGGCCTGGAAGAATGACTTCCGCAACGCCCACTCCGCCACCACGTGGAGCGGCCAGTACGTCGGCGGCGCCGACGCGAAGATCAACACCCAGTGGCTGCTGACCTCCGGCACCACCGCGGCCGACTCCTGGAAGTCCACCCTGGTCGGCCACGACACCTTCACCAAGGTGAAGCCGTCCGCCGCTTCCATCGACGCGGCCAAGAAGGCCGGCGTCAACAACGGCAACCCGCTCGACGCCGTCCAGCAGTAGGACGCGTCCGGGCACCCAGGTGCCGAGACGCCGAACCGAACGCGTGCGGGCCGTCCGGAGGATCCCTCCGGACGGCCCGTCCGTCGGCGGACCCGCCCCCGGCGCCGTCCACGCGAGATGCGTCTCACACGGGCTGGTCCCCAGCGGGTATTCACCGTGATCATGAAGGCTTGATACCGTCGTCCGGGGGAAGGTGAGTTGACGTGATGGTGGCAATACCCGTTGGCAGTGTGGATCTTTTCGACCAGGAGTACGCGCTCGACCCGTATCCGGTGATGGCGGCACTCCGCGAGAACGAACCCGTGAAGTACGACGAAAACACGGGACTTTGGCTGATAAGCCGGTACGAGGACGTGCGCACCATTCTCCTCGACCCGGAGAATTACCTTCCGGACAATGCGATCGATGCGATCGGGCGCTTCTCCGTGCCGACGCTGCGCGTCCTCGCACGGGTCAAGTTCGACCTCCCGCAAACGCTTGCAAACAACAGCTCGGACAGCCACGCCGGCTATCGGCGCATCATGACCAGGCTGTTCAACGCCCAGGCCGTCAACGCCTCGGTGCCGATGGTCGAGAAGGTCGTGGCGGAGGCGCTCGACGAGGTCGAGCGGCACCTCGCCGCCGACGGCACCTGCGATCTGGCCACGACCATCGCGCGGGACGTGCCCTTCCGGGTGATGCTGCGGCTGCTCGGTCTGGAAGCGGCCATCGACGTGGACATCGACACCCTGGCCCGGTGGAGCGACGCCTCTCTGGAGCTCTTCTGGGGCCGCCCGCGGGGCGAGCGCGAGGTGGCGCTGGCCCGCGAGGCCGCCGAGTTCTACGCCTGGCTCACCGCACTGGTCTCGAAGCCCGCGCCCGAGGAGGCCACGCTGCTCGGCGCGCTCGCCGCGCACCGGCTGCCGGACGGGGAGCCGCTGGGCGTGACCCAGAAGGCCGCCGTCCTCTACTTCATGATCATCGCGGGTCAGATGACGACCACCCAGATGCTCAGCACCATGTACCGCAGGGCCCTCCAGGAGCCCGGCCGGTGGCGGCGGTTCGCCGAGTCGCCGGCGACCGTCGAGCCCTGGACCGAAGAGGTGCTGCGGCGGGATCCGCCCATCACCACCTGGCGGCGGGTCACCGGCCGGCCCATGACCCTGTCCGGCGTGGACCTCCCGGCGGGTGCGCCGCTGCTGCTGATGCTCTCGTCCACCGGCTCGGACACCGAAGTCTTCGACAACCCCGAGCAGCTGTGTCCGCACCGGGCCAACGTCCGCAAGCACCTGTCCTTCGGCTTGGGGCGGCACCGCTGCTCCGGCGCCGAACTGGCCAGGATGGAGGCCGACGTGGTGATGCGGATGACCGCCGAGCGGCTCCCGGACCTCAGGCTCTCGGACCGGTCCTCGCCCGAGATGCTGGCGCTGCTCTCGTTCCGGGCCCCGCTGCAGGTCCTGGTGGAGCGGGACTGAGCGGAGCCCCGCTGTCGGGTCCGCCGCCACGACGGGCCACCGCCCGTTCACAGCACCTCCCGCATTCCGTGCCGGCCGCCGAGGAGGATGCTCCGCACCCGCCCGTGGTCGATCTTTCCGCCGGACGTGTAGGGCAGGGCGTCCGCCTCGAACAGCCGCCGGGGGCACATCTGCCGTGACAGGTGGGCCGAGGCCCTGTCGCGTACCTCCGTCAGCCCGAGGCGGGCACCGTCCCGCCACCGGACCACCGCGCACACCAGGTCGCCCCAGTGGTCGTCGGGCAGTCCGACCACCGCGGCCTCGGCGATCTCCTCCAGCTGGAGCAGGGCCGCCGCGACCTGCTCCGGGTGCACGTTGAGCCCGCCGCTGATCAGCATCCCCTTCCTCCTGCCGACGAGGTGGAGGTAGCCGCGCTCGTCGACGCGGCCGATGTCGCCGACGGTGAACCAACCGTCGGCGTCGGGGCCTTCGCCGTCCGCGGCCGAGAGGTAGCAGGTGAAGAGCATGTCGCTGCGCACGTGCACCTGGCCCGGCTCGTTCACGCCGACCTCCTCGCCCGAGGGCGAGCGCAGCGAGAGCTCGACACCGGCCGCGGGCCTGCCGACCGACTCCCGGGGGCCGTCGGCGTCCCCGTGGAGCACGGAGACCAGGCTGAGTTCCGTCGCCCCGTAGAACTCCACGGCATCGGCGTTCGGGAAGAGCTCCCCGGCCAGGGCGCGGCGGGCCGGGGACCATTTCGCCCCCACCGAGAGCAGGGAGCGCACCTCGGGGAAGCGGCGGCCCGGGTGGAGGCGCGCGTGTTCGAGCAGCGCCTGGAACATGGTGGGCACCAGATAGAGCCGGGTGACGGAGTGCCGCTCGATGTCGTCGAGTGCGCGGCCCGCGTCGAAGGCGGGCATCAGGCAGACGGTCGCGCCGACGTGCAGTCCGTGCACCAGGCCGAAGAGGAAGTGCGAGTGGGCGAGGGAGCCCGGCAGCAGGATCGTGTCGCGCGCGTCGATACCGAACTCGTCGGTGTACCGGTCGAAGGTGCGCAGCCAGGACCGGTGCGAGCGGACCACGCCCTTGGGGCGGCCGGTGCTCCCCGAGGTGAACCCGACGTGGAGGGGCGCGCTGTCCGGCACCCCGGCGAACTCCGCGGGCCCGGCGGAGTCCTCCCCTGCCCCGTGGCCGCGGCGCAGCCAGGCCTCGAAGCCGGGTCCGGCCACCTCCAGCAGGGTGGCGGGGGGCACGTGCCGCGCGAGCGGCCCGTCGGCGCTCTCGCAGTACAGCCGGGCCGGCGGTGCGTCGCGCAGGACGGCGGCGAGTTCGGCCTCGCTCCACGCCGGGTCGAGGACCATGACGGGGATGCCGGCGACGGCCGCGCCGAGGAAGATCCGCGCGAACTCCTCGCGGTTGCCGAGGAGTACGGCGATCCGGACCCCGGGGCCGGGTCGCGGGCCGAACTCGGCCCGCAGGGCCCGGGCGACGTCGAGCGCGCCGCGCCGCAGCGCTGCGTAGCTCCACCGTCGCCCGGCTCCCCCGCCGATGGCGAGGGCAGCCCGGCCGGGTGTGTTCACGGCGTGCCGGAGGAACCCACCGGCGATCGTCATGACGGTCTCCCTCACTCCGCCCGGGCCAGGTCGCCCCAGGACAACCTCCTTACCAGGGACTGTGCTTGACCACCACGTCGATGGCACGGTCGATCTCGGACTCGGTCAGGTCGGCGCGGGAGGTGAGCCGGATCCGGGAGAACCGGTCGGGCACCGACGGCGGGCGGAAACACGCCACCTTGACGCCGTCGGCCAGGCAGTCCGCCGCCCACTTCGCGGTCTGGGCCGCGGAGGGCCCGCGGACCGAGACCACGGCCGCCTGCGCCTCGGTCACCGGCAGCCCGATGGCCGCGAGCCGCTCGGCGAGGGTCGCCGCCACGTGCCGGGTCCGGGCCGGACGGTCCGGCTCGGCTCGCAGCACCCGGAGCGCCTCGAGGGCTCCGGCGGCCGAGGCCGGGGCGAGCCCGGTGTCGAACAGGAAGCTGCGGGCCATGTTCATGACGTGGTCGATCACCCGGCGGGGACCGATCACGGCGCCGCCCTGTGCGCCCAGGGACTTGGACAGGGTGATGGTGGTGACCACGTCGGGGCTGCCGGCCAGCCCGGCGGCGGCCACCGCCCCCTCTCCGCGCTCGCCGATGACGCCGAGCCCGTGCGCGTCGTCGACGTCCACGAGGTCACCGTCGACGGAGAACACCGACTCGGTGACCGCCAGCGCGCGCTGCTGCTCCCGTTCGGCGAGCACCCGCTCCAGTGCCTGCGGATCGGCGTGCGCGATGTCGACCACGTCCGCGCCCGACAGCCGGTAGCCGTCGATCAGGGAGGCGTGGTTGAACGCGTCGGAGGCGATCAGGGTGCCGGGGCGGGCCAGTGCGGTGACCGCGCCGAGGTTGGCCAGGTAGCCGGAGGAGAAGACCAGCGCGGCCTCCGCTCCGCTGAACTCGGCCAGCTCCCGCTCCAGTTCGGCGTGCACTTCCGTCGTTCCGGTGGCCAGCCGGGAGCCCGTCGAGCCGGCGCCCCAGGTCAGGGAGGCGTCGGCCACCGCCTGGACCACGCGGGGGTGGCGGGTGAGGCCGAGGTAGTCGTTGCCACCGAAGTCGATCACGTCCGGCCGGGCTCCGCGGACCTGGACCCGGCGGGTGAGGCCCGCCCGGTCCCGGCGCCGCGTGCTGTCGTCGATCCAGGCGAACACGTCGCCCGGATCGCTGTGTCGCTCTGCTTCCATCGCTTCGCTCCGAACGCTATCCGGCAGGGCCGAGGACGAGGACGCCGTTGTGGCCGCCGAAACCGAACGACTGGGTGAGGGAGGGGCCGGGCTGCCACTTCCGGCCTTCGCCGGTCACCACGTCGACGGCGAGCGCCGGGTCGACCGTGGTGAGGCCGACGGTCGGCGGTATCAGCTCATGGCGCATGGACAGGAGCACCGCGACGGCCTCCAGCGCACCGCCGGCGCCGAACGCGTGTCCGGTCGCCCCCTTGGTGGAGGTCACCGGCGGGCACGTGTCGAACACCGACAGGATGGCGTTGGTCTCCGCCTCGTCGTTGCGCAGGGTGCCCGTGCCGTGGGCGTTGATCTGCCGCACCTCCTCCGGGCGCACTCCGGCGTCCTCGAGGGCGAGGCGGATGCACCGGGCGGCGTCGCCGCCGCCGGGGGCGGGCATGGTGATGTCGTGGGCGTCCGCCGTGCTGCCGGAGCCGAGCACCTCGCCGTAGATGGTGGCACCGCGCGCCACCGCCGTGTCCCATTCCTCCAGGACGAGCACGGCGGCGCCCTCGGCGATGGCGAAGCCGTCGCGTTCCGCGTCGAAGGGCCGGGTGCGGCCGGAGGCGGACAGGGCCCGCATGTTGGTGAACCCGGCGACGATGGTGGGCGTGATCGCGGCCTCGGTGCCGCCGGCGAGCACCCTGTCGCAGGTGCCGTCGGCGATCATCCGGGCGGCGTGTCCGATGGCGTGGGTGGCCGCGGCGCAGGCGGTCTCCAGGCTCTCGCACGGACCGCGCCAGCCCTGGCGCATGGCCACCGTCGCGGCGGCGGCGTTGGCCATCATCATCGGTACGAGGAACGGGGAGACCCGTCGGGCGCCGCGCTCCTGGTGGATGACGGTCTGCCGTTCGAAGGTGCTGACCCCCGCCAGCGCGGTGGCGACGACCACGCCGCTGCGTTCGGGGTCCACCTCCGTGAGTCCCGAGTCGCGGTGGGCCATGTCGGCGGCGGCGACGGCGAACTGGGTGAACCGGTCGGTGTGGCGGGCTTCGCGGACGTCCATCCAGGGCGACGGGTCCCAGTCCGTCAGTTCCCGGTGGCCGTCGGGCGGGGTCTGGAAGAGGCCTTCCCAGAAGGCCTCCGCGCCCGTGCCGCAGGCACTCACGACACCGAGTCCGGTGACCGCGACGCGGCGTGCCCCTGCCGTCCTGCCGGCCATCACGCGACCAGCGAGAGGATGAGCCGGTGCAGGTCCTCGACGGTGTGGATGTCCTCCACCGCCTCGTCGGGCACCGAGATGCCGAACTCCTCCTCGATGGCCATGACCAGCTCCACCAGGATGAGGCTGCTGGAGCCCAGGTCCTCGGTCAGGTTCGCGTCCGGGGTCACGGACTCGGCCTTGACCTGCAAGACGTCCACGGCGCAGGTCGTGAGCCGGTCGAAAACGTCATCGTTAGCCACGGGTGGCCAACCTCCCCCAAAATAAGATGAATTATCTGTTTCATACCGTTCCAGCTCCGGAGCCCCTGTGTCAGCACCGGAGAGCCGGAAGTCATCAAGGTCACACCTCGTGCGCGGGCGCCACGGCCCGTCCCTTGCGAGCCGCGGAAAGCCTCGGAAGGACGACCAGCGCCAGAGCGATCAGCTCCAGGCAGGCGCCCGCCCACGCGAGGGCGGCCGGCGAGAGCCTGTCGAGCACCGCCCCGCCGACCGCGCCGCCCAGGGCCACGCCCAGGTACGACGCGGAGCTGTTGACGGAGATCGCCACGCTCGGGGCGGTGGGAGCCAGGTCCAGCACGCGGTGGATGGCGGTGGGCGGTTCGGCCCAGTAGACCGTTCCCCAGGCGACCGTGACGGCGAGGAAGACCGCCACCACGACCGTCGAGTCAGAGGCGAAGCACCCGGCCAGAACCGCCAGCAGCACCAGGGCCGCCGCGACGCCCGACACGGAGGCGGTGAAGGTCCGCTCCGCGCCGACACGGTCGCTGAGCCGTCCGCCGATCGCGTTGCCGACCGCGCCCGCGACACCGAACACCAGCAGGACGATGCTCACGCTGGCGTCGTTCATGCCGGTGGCGGCCCGGGTGAACGCCGCCAGGTAGGTGAAGACGGTGAAGCAGCCCGCCACCGCGAACAGGTTGGCCAGCACCGCCAGCAGGACCGGACGCTGTGCGCCGATCCGCACCCGGTCGCGCATGCTGATCACCGGAGGCTGCGGCACCGCGGGCAGCACCAGGAACAGCCCGATGAACACGGGCAGGGCCAGGGCCACGACCAGCGCCAACGTCAGTCGCCAGCTGCCGAGTTGTCCGACCAGCGTACCGCCGGGCACGCCGAGCGCCGTGGCCACCGTGAGCCCGCCGATGATCAGGGAGACCGCCCGGCCCCGGTACCGCTCCCCCGCGAGCGCCGTCGCGGTGGCCGCGGCGGTGTTCATGTAGAGGGCAGCGCTGATCCCGGCCAGGATCCTGGCCGTCATCAGCACCCCGTACGTGGGGGCGAGCGCACCCAGGACGTTGGCGAGCAGGAAGGCCAGCATCGAGCCGCGGAGCATGACGCGCCGGGACAGGGCGGCGGTCAGGGTCATCAGGACCGGTGCGCTGATCGCGTAGCTGAGCGCGAAGGCCGTGACGAGCTGTCCGGCCACCGGTTCGGACACGTCCAGTTCACCGGCGATACGCGGAAGAATCCCGCTGATGACAAATCCGTCGGTGCCGACGGCGAAGGAGCCGATCGCGAGCAGCGCCAGAATCACCTTGTGGGGCATGACGCCTCCCAGGGACCCCGTGCGCGATCACGCGTGTCAGGATCGTGAATTTCCGAGCTCCCCTTTCAAGTCGAGCCGGTCTCGTGAACCGGCTGTACGAACGGGGTTGTTCCGATCAACGTACCAGCAAGCAAGTCCAGGTAATAACGAGGCCGGAGTTGAGGTCGATCACGCCGGTCGATGGCCGAAATGCATTGGCTCGCCGACGGCTTGAACCAATCAGAAGTTGATTTCCAGTCAAACCGCCATCCGCTCTGATAGATGTGGCTCAAATGCAATGCGTCGGTCGTTACACTCGGAAAATGGACGAACCGCCGAGGAGGATTCGGACCCCATGACCCCAGCCGCGCCGCCGATGGACCCCGACCAGCTCGTCGCACTCGACCGGGCCCATGTGTGGCACCCCTACGCGCCCATGCCGGGGCACGGCGATCCGGTCGTCGTCGAATCGGCCTCGGGAGTACGCCTGCGCCTCGCCCGTCCCGTGGAGGGGGTGGACGAACTCGTCGACGGCATGTCCTCGTGGTGGGCCGCCGTGCACGGTTACCGCCACCCCGTCCTCGACGCCGCCGTGCGCGACCAGCTCGGCAGGATGAGCCATGTGATGTTCGGCGGCATCACCCACGAGCCCGCCGTACGGCTGGGGGGGGGGGGCGGCGCGGACACACCCCCCCCCCCCCCCCCCCCC
>NZ_JZWV01000884.1 GCF_000966975.1 Streptomyces katrae
CCCCCGACCCGCTCCGGCACGTGTTCCTGTCCGACTCCGGCTCGGTGGCGGTCGAGGTCGCGGTCAAGATGTGCCTGCAGTACTGGCGTTCCCTCGGCCGTCCGGAAAAGCGCCGGCTGCTGACCTGGCGGGGCGGCTACCACGGCGACACCTTCCAGACGATGGCCGTGTGCGACCCGGACGGCGGAATGCACAGCGCCTGGACGGGTCTGCTGCCGGACCAGGTGTTCGCGGACCGGCCGCCGGCCGGCTTCGACGCCGGCGTGGACGAGGCGTACGCACGCCACCTGGCCGATCTCGTCGAGCGGCACGCCCACGAACTGGCCGCCGTCATCGTGGAACCGGTGGTCCAGGGGACGGGCGGGATGCGCTTCCACTCCCCCGGCTACCTGAGGCTGCTGCGCGAGATCGCCGACGCCCACGACGTGCTGCTCATCTTCGACGAGGTGGCGACGGGATTCGGCCGCACCGGCGAACTGTTCGCCGCCGACCACGCCCGCGTCTCCCCGGACGTGATGTGCCTGGGCAAGTCCCTGACCGGCGGCTACCTGTCGATGGCGGCCACCTTGTGCACGGCCCGGATCGCCGACGGCATCTCCCGCGGCGAACCTCCCGTCCTGGCGCACGGCCCGACCTTCATGGGCAACCCGCTGGCCGCCGCGGTGGCCAACGCCTCGCTCGAGCTGCTGGTCCGCAACGACTGGCGCACTCAGGTCAAGCGGATCGAGACGCGGCTGACGGCGGCCCTGGAACCGGCCCGCGCGCTGCCCGGCGTACTCGACGTCCGGGTGCTCGGCGCCATCGGTGTGGTCCAGCTCGACCACGACGTGGACGTGGCAGCCGCCTCCCGCGCGGCGATGCGCGCGGGGGTGTGGCTGCGCCCCTACCGCGACATGGTCTACTCCATGCCTCCGTTCGTCACCGGGGACGAGGACCTGGCCAGGATCGCGCGCGGGGTCCTGGCGGCCGCCGAGGCGGGCTGACGGTTCATCAGTACGGCCTGTGACCTCGCATTCTGACGTCCCGGCGGCTGACTCGTGTCACGACTCCGGGTGCTACCGCAGGTTGCAGTGGGTTGAGTCACACAAGGGTGCATATTCAGCCCGGCATGACTAGCATCGAACGCTGGAACGACCTTCCGGCACCGTCGCATCGACCTCACGACCATTCCGCGCAGCCGAGAAGATCCCAGCAGTGACAGCTATTACGGGGGCTTTACCATGTCACTTCCACCCGCTTCGCCATGCGCACCTCTCCTTTGAGCATGCCGGCGTGTGCTCAATTTTCAGAGCAATCGATTCACCCATGAATCAACACCGATAGAAAAGTCGGTCAGCCGGATCACTGGGCCCAAAAGGCACGTTCCGGCCGTCAAGGAGCTCGACCACATCGTGATAGACCTGCGGATCCTTCTCGTTGACAACTATGACTCCTACACATGGAATCTCTTCCAGCTGATATGGAAGGTGGCAGGCGTGCCTCCCGTCGTCGTGCGCAACGACGAGGCGACGGCGGACGAACTGCTGCGACAGGACTTCACCCACGTCGTGATCTCCCCCGGCCCGGGCACCGCGGCCAGGGAAGAGGACTTCGGGCTCTGCCGGGCCCTGCTCGAACAGTCCACCGTGCCCGTCCTCGGCGTGTGCCTCGGCCATCAGGGCCTCGCACTCGCCTTCGGCGGCGAGGTCCTGCACGCACCGGAGGTCGTGCACGGCCAGACGAGCGCGATCACCCACACCGGCACCGGTGTCTTCGCCGGCATCCCGCAGGGCTTCCGCGCGGTGCGCTACCACTCCCTCGCCGTCACCGAACCGCTGCCGGCGGACCTCGTCGCGACCGCCTGGTCCGAGGGCGGCCTGCTGATGGGCCTCCAGCACCGCGAACGCCCGCTGCACGGCGTGCAGTTCCACCCCGAGTCGGTGGACAGCGAGTACGGCGAGGAGATCATCGCCAACTTCCTGGGCATCGCGCCCGCGCTCCGCTGGAGCGAACTGGACGTCGACCTGGACGCCGAGGGCCTGTTCCTGCGCGCCTTCGCCGACAGCCCGTACGGCTTCTGGCTCGACAGCTCGCGCACGGCGTACGGGATGGGCCGCTACAGCTACCTCGGCTCGTGTGCCGGAGAGGGCATGGAGGTGATCCGGGCGTACGCGGGGGCGAACCTCGTCGAACGCGAGACCCACGAGAGCGTGGAGCGCGCCCCCGGCACCGTCTTCGAGCACCTGAGGTCCGGTCTCGCGGCCACCCCCGTGCCGGCCGGCGCCTCGCCCGTGCCGTTCGCCGGCGGCTACCTCGGCTATCTCGGCTACGGCGTCAAGGGGAGCGTCGGCATCGGCCGTGCGGGCAGCGGTGAACGGCCGGACGCGGAGCTGCTCCGCGTCGACCGCTACGCGGCCTACGACCACGAGACCGGCCGGCGCTACCTGATCACGGTGGGGCTCTCCGCGGAGGAGCACGACTCCTGGTGCGAGGAGGTGCGCACGCTGGCACGGCGCCCTCTGGTGCCGCGGCCCCGGCGCGAGGTCGCACCCGCCGTACTGGCACCCGGCGTCGACCGCAAGACGTACCTGGAGCACTTCGACACCGTCCAGCAGTGGCTGCGCGACGGCGACTCGTACGAGGCCTGCTACACGTACCAGATCAGCGGCACCAGCGAGGCCGACCCGCTGGACACCTACCTGCGGCTGCGGGCGACCAACCCGGCGCCCTACGCCGCGTACGTCCGGCTGGGCGAGCGCTCGATCCTGAGCTCCTCGCCGGAGCGGTTCGTCACGGTGGCCGGCAACGGCGAGGTGGAGGCCAAGCCGATCAAGGGGACCGCTCCCCGGCACGCCGATCCGGTGGCCGACGAGGCGGCCCGCAGGGCGCTGGAGACGGACCGCAAGATCCGCAGCGAGAACCTGATGATCGCGGACCTGCTCCGCAACGACCTCGGCCAGGTCTGCGACACCGGAACGGTGCACGTGCCCAAGCTGATGGCCGCGGAGTCGTACGCCACCGTGCACCAGCTGGTCACCACGGTGCGGGGGCGGCTGCGCGCCGACCGCGGCGCGGTCGACTGCGTGGAGGCGCTCTTTCCCGGCGGGTCGATGACCGGCGCGCCGAAGAAGCGGACGGTGGAGCTCCTTGACGAGCTGGAGCCGGAGGAGCGCGGCGTGTACTCCGGCAGCCTCGGGTACTTCGGTTTCGACGGGGCGGCGGACCAGTCCATCGTCATCCGCACCATCGTCTGGGAGGGCAACCGCGTGCGCATCGGCGTGGGCGGGGCGCTCATCGTGCTCTCGGACGGCGAGGAGGAGTTCCAGGAGACGCGGCTGAAGGCCCGTGCGCTGCTGCGGGTCCTCGGCGTCGAGGAGCTGCGCGAGGCCACCACGGGAACGGCTGCGAGGTATCAGGGATGAGTACGGTGG
>NZ_JZWV01000885.1 GCF_000966975.1 Streptomyces katrae
GATGAGTACGGTGGAGTTCGAGACGGGTCCGGCCGAGCCGGCGGAGGCGGCGGCGGTGGCCGAGGCGGTCACCGCCCTCCTGCGGGAGCTGCGCGGGGACCCCTCGCACACGATCCCGGGCCTCGGCGCGGCCGTGGACGAGGCCATCGCCGGCAAGGACGGCTCCGGTGTGCTGGTCGCGCGGGACAGGAACGGGCGGGTGGTCGGCGTACTCGGGTACACCACCCAGACCGCCCTGCGGCTCGCCGCCCCCTACCGCCACGTCCAGGAACTGTGGGTGGCACCGGAGCTGCGGTCCAAGGGGGTCGCGGCCCTGCTGCTGGAGGCGCTGGACGCGCGGTGCGCCGCGGACGGCGTCCGGCGGGTCGAAGTCTGCCTGCCCGCCCAGCAGTTCCCCTCCTACCCGCGGACCCTGGCGTTCTACGAGCGCTCCGGTTTCCGTGTCATCGGCCCTCGCGTGATCAAGGACCTGTCATGACGCTGCACGTGGTGGTACCCGAGGAGTCCGAGGCGCTGCCGTTCACGGTCGAGCCGGGCGGCGCCCAGGTGGCCAGCAAGGAGATACCCGAGCGGATCCACCAGATCCTGGCCGGCCTGCTGGACGGCGGCGCGGTGGTGGCCGCGCTCGGTGAGGACAGCGCGGCCCGCGCCGAGCGGACGGTCGGTGCGGTGCACGAGGCGGCCCTGCTGGACCACCTGCGGGGCGGGGTGCCCGAGGGCCGGGATTCGGTGCTCGACAGCGCCTTCTCGGCCCCCGGCCTGGAACAGGAGACCCCGGTCACCCGCGGGGTCTGGCCCGCCGCGCTGGGCGCGGCGGCAGCCGCGGTCCGGGCGGCCGAGCTGACGGCCCGCGGGGGCGGGAACAGCTACGCCCTGGTGCGGCCCCCGGGCCACCACGCGGGCCCGGGCTGGTACGGCGGCTACTGCTTCCTCAACAACGCCGTCGTCGCCGCCCGGACCCTGCGCGAGGAGGGCGTGGCCCGGGTCGGCATCCTCGACGTCGACTACCACCTGGGCAACGGCACGCTGGCCTGTGTCCAGGGCGATCCCACCCTGCCGTTCGCCTCGGTGCACTCCAGCAACGCCAAGGACTTCCCGTACGTCTTCGAGCCGGGGCCGGGCCTGTTCGGAGTGGAGTCCGACCCCGGCACGGAGGGGTTCCTGGCGCTCGTGAAGGACGCCCTGGCGCACCTGCTCCGGCAGGACGCCGAGGCCCTGGTGGTCTCGGTCGGCTACGACGTGCTCGCGGGCGACCCGCACGGCTCCTGGACGCTCGCGCCGGAGGTGTTCGGGCCCGTCGCCGCACTGCTGGCCGAGCAGCGGCTGCCCACCGTCTTCGTCCAGGAGGGCGGATACGGACTCCCGTCCCTGCGCGGCGCGGCCCGCGCCCTCGCATTGGAGGCCTCGCGATGAACGCGACCCCCGAAGACATCCTCCAGCCCTTCCGGGAACGGCTGGAGGTGCTCGACCAGCAGCTGGCGGAGCTCGTGGCGGCCCGCCTGGCGATCTGCTGCGAAGTGGCCGAGGTCAAGCGGGCCAACGGCATTCCGATGATGCAGCCGCAGCGGGTCGCCACGGTGCGGGAGGCCTACGCGGCGCGGGGCGAACGGCTGTCCCTCTCCCCCGAGTTCATGCGCTCCCTGGCGACCCTGCTCATCGACGAGGCGTGCCGCCTGGAGGACGAGATCATCGACGCTCCGGCGGCCGCGAAGACCGTGGAGGCACGACGATGACCCTGACGTTCACCACCCTCGGCCCCGAGGGAAGCTGCCACGAGAACGCCCTGCAGCACTACTTCGGCTTCCAGGGCATCGAGGGCGACGCCAAGATCGACCTCACCATCGACCTGCACGAGGGCCTGGAGCGGGTGCGCCGCGGCGAGTCCGACTACCTGGTGCAGTGCAGCGCGCACCCCGAGGTGCACCTGCTCACCGAGCGGTACTTCACCGAGGTCCACGTGGTGGACACCTTCGTGTATCCCACCAAGGAACTGGTGCTGCTCAGCCGGGCCGACGTGGAACGGCCCAGGTCCCTCGGGCTGGTCCCGGCGACCGCGGGCTACGTGGACGTGTCCCAGTGGGAGGAGGTGGTTCCCGTGGCCTCCAAGCCCGTGGTCGGCGCCCAGCTGCTGGCGGGGGCTTACGACTCCGGGCTCACTCACCTGGAGTACCTGGAGAAGTCGAACGGAGCGCTGCGCCTGGACCGCTACATCGGCGCGGTGACCACCACCTGGGTCGTCTACGGGCGCCGGCCCCGGTTCTCCGGTGAAGTCATCGGCACCAAGTGCCGCGAGTACCTGTTGGGAGAGGGCGCATGACCGGGACCGCATCCGCGGCGAGGAAGATCCTCGTCTGTGACACCACGCTCCGTGACGGCGAGCAGACCTGCGGGGTGGCCTTCCAGGTCGAGGAGAAGGTGAAGATCGCCCAGCTTCTCGACGAGATGGGCGTCGACGTCATCGACGCGGGCTTCCCGGCCTCCTCGCAGGCCGACCAGGACGCCGTGCGCGGTATCGCCGCCCTGGGCCTGAACGCCCGCGTGGTGGCGTTCTGCCGGCCCAACCGGACCGAGATCGATCTGGCGAGGGCGTGCGGGGCGAACGCGATCTACACCTTCGTGCCCACGTCCGACGTGCACATGCGGGTCAAGTTCGGCGGTACGGACAGTGCGGTGCGCGAGCGGCTGAAGGCCGAGATGGCCGACGGCATCAAGTACGCCAAGGGCCTCGGCATGTACGTCGGCTGCGGCTCCGAGGACGCCACCCGGACCCCGTACGACTACCTGGAGGAGGTCCTCGTCCTCGCCCAGGAGAGCGGCGCGGACCTGGTCGGCGTCGCGGACACCGTCGGCTCCACCACGCCCGACGCCTTCCGCACCCTCATCTCGCGGCTGCGCTCGCAGATCGGCGTGACGCTCTCGCTCCACTGCCACAACGACTTCGGCCTCGCCACGGCCAACACGGTCGCGGGCATCCTCGGCGGGGCGGACGAGGTCCAGTGCACGATCAACGGCATCGGCGAGCGGGCGGGCAACGCCTCCCTGGAGGAGGTGACCGTGGCCCTGACCCAGCTGTACGGGTTCGAGACCAATGTCGACCTGTCCCGGCTCAAGCCCATGTCGGACCTCATCGCCGGCCTGTCCGGCATCGAGGTCAGCCCCATGAAGCCGATCGTCGGCGGCAACGCCTTCTCGCACGAATCCGGCCTGCACGTGTCCTCGGTGATGAAGGACTCCACCGCGTACGAGCCGCTGCGGCCCGAACTGGTGGGCCACACCCGGCGGATCGTCATGGGCAAGCACTCGGGCAAGGGGATCATCGCCCACGTCCTGGACGCCCACGGGCTCCCGTACGACGACGAGGTCCTCGCCGCGGTGCTCCTCGACGTCAAGGCGGCGTCCGTGCTGACGAAGTCCAGCGTCACCGAGGCCCAGGTGATCGAGATCCACCGCGAGCGGACGGCCGTACGTCCATGAGCGCAGAGCACGACACCGGTAGCGGTGCCTCCGCCTGGTTCGCGGACCAGACCTTCTGGGACGACTTCTATCCGCACCTGTTCTCCGCGGAGCGCGCCGCCGAGGCCGAGCGGATCGTGGAGCGGTCCCCGCTGTTCCGTTTCCCCTCCGGCGCCCGTGTGCTCGACCTGTGCTGCGGACCGGGCCTGTTCACGGTGCCGCTCGCGCGGGCCGGCCACGCGGTCACCGGCGTGGACCTCAGCGCGCCCCTGCTCGACCGGGCCCGGACGCGCTGTCGGGAAGCGGGCGTCAAGGCCCGGTTCGTCGAGGCCGACATGCTCGGTTTCGCCGAGCCGGAGGCCTTCGACGCCGTCGTCAACATGTTCACCTCCTTCGGCTACCTGCACCGGCACGAGGACAACGTGCAGGTGCTCCGCAACGCGCACACCAGCCTGGCGCCGGGCGGGACCCTGCTCGTCGACCTCGTCGGCAAGGAGATCCTCGCGCGTCGCGACGAACGCGTCTCGCTGTCCGAGCTGGACGGGAAGGTGCTGGTCCAGCGGGACACCATCCTCGACGACTGGAGCCGGCTGCGCAGCGACTGGTACTCCATCGAGGGCTCGCGCGCGGCCACGGGGTCGATGACCCTCCACCTCTACAGCGCCGCCGAACTGAGGGACATGCTGCGCAGCGCCGGCTTCACCGGGGTCCGCTTCCACGGGGACTACGAGGGCGGACCCTACGACCACCGGGCCGAGCGCCTGATCGCGGTCGCCACGAAGGGCGTGGACGCCCGTGGGAACTGAGGTCGTCGTCATGCGGTCGACGTCCGCCGTCGGCCGTGAGGAGTGGGACGCGCTCGTCCCGCCGGACCGGGTGTACCTCTCCCACGACTGGCTGCGCGCGGTCGAGGAGTGCTTCGGGTTCGAGCTGGTCCTCTTCCTGCTGCGGGACGGCGGGCGCACGGTGGCCGGCGTACAGGGTCTGCTGGTCCGGGACCCGGACGCGTTCCCTTACCACGATCCGACGGGCGCCCTGTTCGGCGACTACGAGATGGACCACCTCCGGCAGGCGCTGGAGCGGGACCGGTCGCCGCAGGAGTCGGCGGAGGCGGGCGCGCTGCTCGCCGCCGTCGTGCGCGCCGAGGCGGGGCACACGCGTGCGGCGGCCTACCCGGCGCTCGTGATGACCAGCCCGTACGGCTACGCCAGCGATGTGCTCACCCTGCCCGGGACCGCCCGCGAGGGCGCGATCGGCGAACTGCTCGCCGCCGTGGACGCGTTCTGCCGGGCCGAGGGGATCCCCTCGCAGTCCTTCCTGTGGGAGTCCGGCGGAGACGCGGACCTGCACCGGGCGCTCGCCGGCCACGGATACCTCGAGTTCCTCTCCGACCTGGAGTACGACCTCGACCTCGGGGCCTGCGCCTCGCTGGAGGAGTACCTGGGGACCCTGGAGCGCAAGCGCCGTACGGTGGTGCGCGCCGAGATCCGCAAGTTCAGCGAGGCCGGGCTGCGCGTGGAGCGGATCGCGGACCCGGACCCGGAGCTGATCGCCCGCTGCGCCGAACTGTCCGAGGGACAGCAGAAGAAGTACGGGCTGCCCGTGGACCGCGGCGCGATGGAGCGGTTGTTCACCGCGCTGCTGGCCGCCCCGGCGCTGGGACCCGCACTGTACGTGGTGCGGCGGGAGGAGGAGCGGGGTCCGGACGTCTCGGGCTTCCTGCTGTGCCTGGAGGCCGGTGGCGTCCTGCACCCCAAGTTCCTCGGCTTCGACGCCACCGCGGTGGGGGCCGGCTACGCCTACTTCAATCTCGTCTTCTACCACCAGGTCGAACGGGCCGTGGCGGGCGGCGTCCGCCGCATCTCGTACGGCATGGGTTCGGCGGACGCGAAGCGGTTGCGCGGCTGCCGCCCGGCACCGGTGCGCGGCTGGATCCGGTTCTCCTCGCCCTCGGCGCACCGGCGGATCGAGCCGTACGTCACCGTCTTCGACTGCCTCAAGAAACAGCTTCTCGGCAACCAGGATGGACGCGTTCTGCGATGACTCTCGTACGACAGCTCTTCGAGCACAAACTCGGCCGTCCCGTCAGCACCGGCGAGGTCGTGGACCTGCCGTTCGACCTGTGCTGGGGCAGCGAGATGACCGTCAAGTGGGCCTTGGACATCCTCCGGGACTCCGGCTTCGACGACGAGTACATAGCCGCCGGCCTCGCCGCGCAGCGTGAGAGGACCGCCTTCGTCTTCGACCACGTCGTCCCCACGCACACCGCCTCGATGGCCTCGATCCTCGTCGAGCTGCGCCGGTTCGCGCGCGAGCACGGGATCAAGGTGTTCGACGTGGGCTACGACGGCGGCATCCAGCACAAGATCCTCATCGAGCAGGGGCTGATCCGCCCCGGCGACGTCGCGGTCGGCGCCGACTCCCACAGCTGCACGGCGGGCGCGATAGGTTCGCTCGCCACCGGCATCGGCTCCACCGACCTGGCCATGGCCCTGGTCCGGGGCAGCGTCTGGATGCGGGTGCCCGAGGCGACCCTGGTCCGCTTCCACGGCAGCCTGCGTCCGCACGTGCAGGGCAAGGACGTGGCGCTGCACCTGTGCGGTCTGATCGGTGTGCACGGGGCGGTCTACCGCAGCCTGGAGTTCGGCGGTCCCGGCCTCGCCTCCCTGGCGATCACCGACCGGCTGTCGCTGAGCAACATGGCCGTGGAGATGGGCGCCAAGTACGGCCTCTTCCCGACGGACCGGGTGCTCGCCGACTACCTCGGCGACGAGGTGACCTACCCCGGCTTCACGATCGACGAGGACGACACCGAGTACGTCGACGTGATCGACATCGACCTGGGCCTGATCGAGCCGACGGTCGCGCTGCCGTTCTCCCCGGACAACGCCGTGGGCACGCACCAGCTCCAGCACCTGCTGCGCAACTGGGGCGAGTACGAGGGCCGCGAGGACCTGATGACGGGCGTGGCGCCGCTGGCCCGGAGGGCCAACGAGAACGGCGAGATACCGGTCGACCAGGTCTTCATCGGTTCCTGCACCAACGGGCACCTGGAGGACCTGCGGGTCGTCGCGGACGTCCTGCGGGGCAGGCGCGTCCACGAAGGGGTGCGCACCATCGTCATCCCCGCCTCCCAGAAGGCGTACCGGGCGGCGATGAAGGAGGGCCTGATCGACGTGCTGATCGAGGCCGGCTGCTACGTGGAGTCCTCCAGCTGCGGTCCGTGCATCGGCATCAAGTCCGGTGTGCTGGGCGCGGGGGAGGTCGCGGTCTTCACCTCGAACCGCAACTTCCGCGGCCGGTGCGGCGACGTCGACGCCAGTGTCGTCCTGGCCAGCCCCGCCATCGCGGCCCGCGCCGCGCTGACCGGCGTCCTCGCCCCCATCGGAGACCGGAGCGACTACTACACCGACGAGGACGCGCTGCGGCGCGGCATCGACGAGCTGTTCGCGCTCCACGCGGCGCGCGAGGGCCGGGCCCCGCTCACGGGCGGTACGGAAGAGCTCCCGGCGGCGCCCGGCACGGGCGGCCCGGCGGACGGCGGAAGCCTGGCCTGGGTGTTCGGCGACCACGTCAACACCGACGTGATCCTGCCGGGCGTCTTCTGCCAGATCCCCGACCCGGCCGAGTACAAGAAGCACATCATGGCCCACGCGGGGAACCAGCCCTTCCTCGACCACTACGCGGCGTCCGGGCACGACCTGAGCGACTCGGTGATCGTCGGCGGCATGAACTTCGGCTGCGGCTCCTCCCGCGAGAACGCCCCGATGGGCATCAAGGCCTCCGGCGCTCCCTTCGTCGTCGCGCACAGCTTCGCCCGGATCTTCTTCCGCAACGCCCTCAACATCGGCCTGCGGCTCGTCGAGGTCGGGGACTTCGCGTACGGGATCCGGGAGGGCGACCGGCTGGTCGTCGACGACGAGCGCGGCGAACTGGTCAACGTGACCCGGGGAACCTCCGCCCCCATCACCCCGCCGTCCGCGTTCGAGCGGGAGCTGCTCACCGCGGGCGGCCTGGTGGCCTACGCGGGCGCGCAGGTACGGGCGGAGGCGTCGGCCGGATGAGTACCCTCGCGGTCATCCCGGGAGACGGCATCGGACCCGAGGTCATGGCCGAGGTGCTGAAGGTGCACGCGGTGGTCGAGGACGTCTTCGGGACCGGTCTGAAGACCGAGGTGCTGCCCTACAGCGCCGACTGGTTCCTGGAGCACGGGGACGTCGAGATCGACATCCAGGCGATCCGCCGCGACCACCGGGCGGTGCTGCTCGGCGCGCTCGGCGACGCCCGGATCCCCGACAACCGGCACGCGATCCGCGTCATCGGCGGGCTGCGCCAGCAGCTCGAACTGGGCGTGAACCTGCGCCCGGTGCGGCTGCGCGCGCTCGCGCACTGCCCCCTCAAGCACGTGGGCGCCGTCGAGGACGTGGACCTCGTCATCGTGCGGGAGAACACCGAGGACGTGTACGTGGGCGTCGGCGGCACGGTCCGCGGCGGCGGCCCGGGACACGTCGCGATGGAGGTCGGCGTCCACACCCGCTGGGCGGTGGACCGGGTGGTCACGGCCGCCTTCGAACTGGCCCGCTCCCGCCGCCGCCGGCTCACCCTGGTGGACAAGAGCAACGCGATGCCGAGCGCCGGACCGCTG
>NZ_JZWV01000886.1 GCF_000966975.1 Streptomyces katrae
GCGCCGGACCGCTGTGGCAGAGCCGGTTCCGCGCGATCGCCGCGTCCTACCCGGACGTGGAGTGCGACCACCTGTACGTCGACGCCGCGGCCATGGAACTGATCCGCGACCCGGCCCGCTTCGACGTGGTGGTGGCCGGAAACCTCTTCGGGGACATCCTCAGCGACGAGGCCTCCATGCTCGCCGGCGGGCTCGGGGTCGCGCCCTCGGCGAGCTACGACCCGGACGACACCGAATTCGCCGGCGTGTTCGAGGCGGTGCACGGCAGCGCCCCCGACCTCGTCGGCACGGGGCGCGCCAACCCGCTGGCATCCGTGATGAGTTACTCGATGATGCTGGACCGGCTGGGACTGCGCGCCGCGCACGCCGCCGTGGAGCGCGCCGTCGACGAGGTGCTGTGCGGGGACCTGTTGACCCCCGACCTGGGCGGCACCGCGCGCACCGGTGAGGTGGGCGACCTGATTTGCCGGGCGGTCGCCCGGCACGACAAGGACTGAGAACGATGAACGAACCAGCGAAGCTCATGTGGTGGCAGGGCAGCGTGGTCCCCTCCGGGGACTCCGCCCTGACGCTCGCCAACCACAGCCTCCACTACGGGCTCTGCGTCTTCGAGGGGATCTCCGCCTTCCCCTCCGCGGAGGGCGGCCACCACGTCTTCCGGCTCGAGGAGCACATGACCCGGTTCGCCGAGTCGTGCCGCCTGGTGGGGATCTCGCTCGCGCAGTCCCCCGCCGAGCTGGCCGCCGCCTGCCACGCGACGCTGACCGCCAACGGCCTGCGCCGGGCCTACCTGCGCCCCATCGCCTTCCTCGGCGACGGGGTCCTGGGCCTCGCGGCGCCCGGCGCCGAGGCCCAGGTGGCGGTGCTGGCCTTCGACGTCTCCTCCTTCGATTCGGTGATCCGCGCCCAGCGGCCGCGGCTGACCCTGTCGTCGGTCGCCCGGCTCAGCCCGCACGCCTTCCCGACCAAGGCGAAGGTGTCCGCCGGCTACCTGGGCTCGCGGACCGCCTGGACGGACGCCCGGCAGCGCGGCTACGACGACGCCCTGCTGCTGGACGACACGGGCTTCGTCGCCGAGTGCACCGTTCAGAACGTCTTCGGCGTACGCGGCCGTACGCTGCTGGTGCCCGACTCCCCCGCCGCCCTCGACGGGATCACCGTGGACTCCGTGATCGAGATCGCGGCCGGCCTCGGGTACGAGGTGGACCGGAGCCCGCTGGCCGCGGCGGACCTGGCCGCCTGCGACGCGCTGTGCGTGGCCAGCACCGCCGGCGGGGTGCGCCCCGTGCAGTGCCTGGACGACACCGTCTTCGACACGGACAACGCCGTGGTCGCCGAGATCGTCCGCGACTACCGGCAGGCCGAACTGGGTCTGCTGCCGGGTCACGAGCGGTGGGCGGCCCGTCCATGAGCGGCACACGCGGCGACGCACCCGTGGTCGACCTGTACGACCGCCTCCCCGAGGAGGCGCGCGGCCGGATCGCCGCGCTCGGCCGGGAGCACTGGCGGCGGGGGCACGCCGGCGTGCCGCGCCTGGCGGACTCCTGGTGCCCCACCCGTCCCCTGCTGCTGGACGCCGAGGCGTACGAGCTGGTCGGCGCGGTCGCCGACCGTGCGGCGGGCCTGGTCCTCCAGGCGTGCCTGCGCCGGGTGTCGACCGCCGGGGAGCTGCTGGAGGCGCTGTCCATGCCGCTGAGCCAGTTCCCGCTGCTCGACCCGGCCGAGGCGCTCACGGAGCGGCTGCTGACCTCGATGCGCGCCGACGTGATGGTCGAGCGGGGCGTCCCCAAGGTCGTCGAGCTCAACATCGACGGGGCGATCGGCGGAGCCATCGAGGCCGACCTCATCGCCGGGCAGTTCCAGGAGGTGTACGCCGGCCCGGGAGCCGCCGGGAACCCGTCGGAGGTCCTGCTGCGCACCCCGCCGTCCGCGGTCGACGCCTTCTTCACCGAACTGGTCTCCTTCCTCGGCCTGACCGAGGGGGGCTGCCTCGTCGTGCCCGTCTTCCACGAGGAGGGCCTCGACTACCTGGCGGACCTGGACGAGTTCGTCGCCTTCCTCGACCCCATGGCCGAACGGGGCAAGGCGCACGGCATCACCGTGGTCGGGTACCCGCTGGACGGGCTGACCCTCGACGACCGGCAGCGGCTGCGGGCCGGCGAGCACGTCGCGGACGGGGTGTTCCGCCTCTTCCTGCCCGTCGAGCAGGGCGGTCCCGGGCTCGACGCCCTGGGCGCGGCCCTGCGCGCGGGCACGGCCCGGATGTACACCCCCGAGGCGACCAGCCCGGTCAGCGACAAGCGGGCGCTGGCCTGGCTGTGGGAGGACCTCGGCCTGCTCGACCCGCAGGACCGGGACTTCGTACGCCGGCACGTGCCGTACACCGTGATCGCCGGGGCGGACGCCCTGGGCGAGGAGCGGGCCTCGCTGGTGCTCAAGCCCGGCGACGGCTACGGCGGCGCCGGGGTGACCCTGGGCCGCTCGGTGGAGCAGGAGGAGTGGCGGGAGCGGGCCTGGCAGCCGCCGGACCGGGCGACCACATCCTCCAGCGGGTGGTGGAGGCCGACCTCGTCACCTTCGAGTTCGCGCACGAGACCACCGGGGAGATCCGCAGCGCCGCCGTGCCCTGCGTCCTCGGGCCGATGATGTACGGCCGCGGGCTCTCGGGGATCTACGTCCGGCACGGCAGTCCCAAGCGGGGCGACCTCATCAACACGCACCAGGGCGCTGCCTCCAACAGCGTGCTGGTCGTGGACAGTCCGACGGCCGGACGATGAACGGCGAAGGGACGCGCGCCCCCACCCTGCTGGACCCGCTGCGGCAGCGGAGCTTCCGCTGCCTGGCGGGCGGCCGCATGGCCACCTACTTCGCCAACGCCATGGCTCCGATCGTGCTCTCCTTCGCCGTGCTCGACCTGACCGGGTCGCTGGTCGACCTCGGGATCGTGGTCGGGGCCCGGTCGGTGGCCAATGTGGCGCTGCTGCTGTTCGGCGGGGTGATCGCCGACCGGCTGCCGCGCAGGCTGGTGCTCCAGGGGTCGAGCGTGGCCGCCGGGCTGGCCCAGGCCGTGATCGCGGCGAGCGTGCTGCTGGGCTTCGCCTCGATCCCCGTGCTGGTCGTGATCAGCGTGATCAACGGCATGGTGTCCGCGCTGTCCCTGCCTGCGGCGGCCGCCCTCGTGCCGCAGACCGTTCCGCACGAGATGATCCGGCCGGCCAACGCGGTGGTCCGGATGGCCGTCAACGCGGGCATGGTCCTCGGCGCCTCGGCCGGCGGCATCGTGGTGGGCCTCGCGGGCCCCGGCTGGGGCATCGCCGTCAACGCGGCGGTGTTCCTGGTGGCAGGACTGTGTTTCGCCGGGCTGCGGACGGCGGGGACGCCCGCGGCGCCGGCCGGGCCGGCCCGGCCGCTGGCCGAACTACGCGAGGGCTGGTCGGAGTTCACCTCCCGGACCTGGGTGTGGGTGGTGGTGCTCCAGTTCCTGGTCATCAACGCGGTGGTTTCCGGCGGGCTCCAGGTCCTCGGGCCGACGATCGCCGACCAGACCTTCGGACGGACGACCTGGGGGCTGCTGCTCGCCGCGCAGACGGCCGGCGCGTTCGCGGGCGGGTTCGCGGCCGTCGGGGCGTTCGAGGCGGTGCCGCTGCTCGCCCTCGGGACGACCTCGCACGTCGCCCTGCTGGTGGCCGCGATGTTCATCAACGGTGTGGCCCTGGAACAACTGGCCGTCGCCTGGGACGTGTCCCTCCAGGAGAACATTCCGCAGGAGCGGCTGGCGCGGGTCTACTCCTACGACGCGCTCGGCTCCTTCGTGGCCATCCCGGTCGGGGAGGTGGCCGCGGGCCCGATCGCGCTGCACGCGGGCATCGACACCACGCTCGTGACCGGCGCCGTGCTCGTCCTCGCGGCCACCGGACTGGCCCTGTGCAGCTCCAGCGTGCGCCGCCTGACCGTGAAGCCGGCCGCGCCGCCGCACCGGCCCGCAGGGGAGGTGGCCGCATGACCCCGACCACCGCGGCACCACCGCGACGAACAGCACCGCAATCAGGGGGACCACCATGCCGCACGGCATATCTCTAGTCGACAAACCGGGCTGGTACGGAGGGGAACCGTATCCGGCCGACGCCCTCGACCACATCTCCGCACTGCCCGCCCTTCAGCAGCCCGACTGGGCCGGCCACGAGGACCTCCCCGCGGCCGTCGGGGAACTGCGCCACGCGCCGGGGCTCGTCGGTCCCGGCGAGGTGAAGGCCTTCGGTCTGCTCGTCGCCGAGGCCGCGCGGGGCGACGTGAACATCCTGCAGGCCGGGGACTGTGCCGAGGATCCGGCGGACAGCACGCCCGAGGCCGTGCGGGCCAAGGTCGGCATGCTCGACGCCCTCGCCGCCGCGTTCTCGGAGATCACCGGTCGGCCGACGGTACGGGTGGGCCGCATGGCCGGCCAGTACGCCAAGCCGCGCTCCCGCCCCACCGAGCGCCACGGGGGCCGTGAACTCCCGGTCTTCCGGGGTCACATGGTCAACGGTCCGGAGCCGGACGCCGCCGCCCGCGTCCACGAGCCGCGCAGGCTGACGGACTGCTACCGGGCGGCGCTGTCGGTGCACTCCGCGCTGCGGACGGACACCGGGTGGAACCGCGCCAGGACCTGGACCAGCCACGAGGCCCTCGTCATGGACTACGAACTGCCCCTGGTCCGCGGGGACGGCTCGGGGCGGGCCTTCCTCTCCTCGACGCACTGGCCCTGGATCGGTGAACGCACCCGCTCCGCCCGTGGGGCCCACGTACGACTGCTCGCCGAGGTGGACAACCCGGTCGCCTGCAAGGTCGGGCCGACGATGACCCCGGCGGAACTGCTGGAGCTGTGCGGGCTGCTGGACCCGGAGCGGCAGCCCGGGCGGCTCACCCTCATCGCCCGGCAGGGGGCCGGCGCGGTGCGGCGCGGCCTTCCCGCGCTCGTGGAGTGCGTGCGCCGGGCCGGGCATCCCGTGGTCTGGATGTGCGACCCGATGCACGGAAACACGGTCACCACCCCGGCCGGCCGCAAGACCCGCCTCGTCGAGGAGGTCGTCCGCGAGGTCCGGGGCTTCCGGCAGGCCGTGGAGTGCGCCGGCGGGACCGCGGGAGGACTCCACCTGGAGGCCACACCGGACGACGTGCTGGAGTGCGTGGCCGACGCCGACGGCATCGCCGGGCTCGACGGGCGGCCCAGACCGCTGTGCGACCCCCGGCTGAACCTGGAGCAGGCCGCCACGGCCGTGTCCGCCTGGGGCGTCTGAGCGCCCCCAACCCCTCTTCACCAGCTGGTCTTTTCATTTTCTGCAACGGGGGAACAACCGAGATGGACCAACATCCCGACCAGTCGGTCCGCGCTCTGCGCGGCCCGACCGTCGACCATCCCGCGCCGTACGGCATCCCGGGCCTCATCCGCACCGCGGCCGAACGCTCACTCGACGCGGTGGCGTGCACCGGCGCCGGGGAGACCTGGACCCGCCTGGAGGAGGTCTCCGACCGCCTCGCCGCCGAACTGCTGCGCCGCGCCCTGCCCGAGGACCGGCCCGTCGCGGTGCTCGCGGACCGCGGCCCGCACATGGTGGCCGCCCTGCTCGGCGTGCTCAAGGCCGGTCTGCCCTACCTGCCGCTGGCCACCGACGAGTCGGCCGAGCGGCTGGCGCTGATCCTGGACACCGCCCGGCCGGACCTGGTGGTGGGGACCACCGCCGCACTGGCCGGCCGGCAGGGGCCGGACGGGCCCGCCCTGCTGGACGTGGAGCCGCTGTCCGCCGCCCCCGACCCGGCGTACGTGCCCGGACCGCTGCGGCCCGTCGCCGCGGACCAGCCGGTCAATGTCATCTTCACCTCGGGTTCCACGGGCACGCCCAAGGGCGTCGTGGTGCCCAGCGGGGGCGTCACCAACCGGCTGCTGTGGGGGCAGCGCCACTACGGGCTGACGGCCGAGGACCGGGTCCTGCAGAAGACCCCGTACACCTTCGACGTGTCCGGCTGGGAGATCTACTGGCCGCTGATCGTCGGCGCCCGGCTCGTCCTGCTCGCCCCCGGCGAGCACGCCGACCCGGCCGCGATCATCAAGGCGGTGACCGAACACCAGGTCACCGTCTGCCATTTCGTACCGTCGATGCTGGACGAGTTCCTGCGCTGGCCGGGGGCGGCAGACTGCACCGGCCTGCGGCACGTGTTCTGCAGCGGCGAGGCGCTGCCCGCCACGCTGGCGCGGACGTGCGTCAAGACGCTGCCCGCCCGGCTGCACAACCTCTACGGTCCCACGGAGGCCTCGATCGAGGTCACCTACTGGGACAGCCCCGAGGACCCCTCGCTGATCGACGACGTGCCCATCGGGCGGGCCGTCGACAACTGCACCCTGCTGGTGCTCGACCGGCGGGGGGTGCCGGTCGCCGAGGGCGGGACCGGAGAACTGTGCATCGGCGGCGCGCCGTTGGCGCTCGGCTACCTCGGCCGCCCCGACCTGACGGAGCGGGTGTTCGTCCCCGCCCCCGAGGGCAGCGGCCTGGAGCGCGTCTACCGGACGGGCGACCTCGTCCGCGTCGTGGACGGCCAGATCCGCTACCACGGCCGGATCGACGAACAGGTCAAGATCCGGGGCGTGCGCGTGGAGCCCGGCGAGGTCGAGAGCGTCCTGCGCGAACACCCCGGGGTGGACGAGTGCGCCGTGGTCGTCGCCGGTGAACGGGCGCCCCGCCTGGTGGCGTTCGTCCGCCCGCACGGCACGGAACCGGCCGGCGGTCCGGACGGGGCGGACCGGCAGGAGGAGTACCGCGCCCACGTCGCCGCCCGGCTGCCGTCCGCGTACGTCCCCACGCACTTCGTCACCCTGGAGACGATGCCGCTGACCCGCAGCGGCAAGCAGGACCGGGTGCTGCTGAGGCAGCGGGCCGCCGAACTCCTCGCCCCGCGTGCCGGCGGGCCGGCGGAGGCCGAGGGGGACCCGCTGGCCCGGCTGTGGGCGGAGGTGCTCGGGCTCGACTCGGTCGACGAGGAAGCCGATTTCCTGGCGCTGGGCGGCCACAGCCTCGCCGCCGTCCGGCTGCGGGGTGAGCTGCTGCGTTCGTACGGACTGCGGATCACCCTCGCGGAACTGCTGCGCGAACGGATCACCCTGGCCGGTCTGCGCCGGCGCGCGGCCACCGCGG
>NZ_JZWV01000887.1 GCF_000966975.1 Streptomyces katrae
CCGGCGGCCCGACCCGGCCCGCGCGCCCGTCTCCGGCGGGCAGCGCCGGCTGTGGCTGATGGAGCAGCTCTACCCGCGGCTGAGCGCCTACAACGTCGTCGCCGCGGTGCGCGTCCCGGGCGGTCTCGACACGGCCCGGCTGCGCGATGCCCTCGACCTGGTCGTCCAGCGGCACGAGTCCCTGCGCACCGCCCTCCTCAGCGACGGGTCCGGCCCCTTCCAGGCGGTCTCCGAACGGGTGGAGCCACCGCTGGAGACCCGCGTGGTGGAGGGCGCCCTGACCGCGCGGCGCTGCCGGGCCCTGGCGGCCGGAGCCGCGCGGGTGCTGTACGCGCAGGGCGGGGACGGTGACGGCTGCCTGGTCGCCGTGCTGCACCACGCGATCGCCGACCAGCGCTCGGTGGACGTCTTCCTCGCGGAACTGGCCGCCGCCTACGACGGGTTCCCGCCCGCCGACGAGCCGCCGCACTTCGGCGACCTGCTGGTGGACCGGGCGGGCCGCGAGGACGCCGCCGAGCAGCGGGAACACCTCGCCTACTGGGTGGACCGGCTGGGCGACGCCCCGCGCACCCACGGGCTGCCTTTCCGGGCGCGCCGCCCGGCCGTCACCACCTTCGAGGGCGGCGCCGTCGACTCCACGGTGGGCGGGGCGGACGCCCGCCTCCTGGAGGACGTGGCGCGGCGCACCGGGGCCACTCCCGTCGCCGTGGTGCTCGCGGCCTTCACCGCCGTGCTCACCTCCTGGAGCGGACAGGAGGAGGTCGTCGTCGGCGTCCCCTGGTCCTCCCGCGACGGAGGCCCCAGCGAGGACGTCATCGGCTTCCTCATCGACACCCTGCCGGTGCGGGTCGACGTGGGGTCCGCGGAGAGTTTCTCCGCGCTGGTCCGCCAGGTCTCCGACACGATGATCGAAGCCCACGCCCACGCCGGCGCCGACTTCGAGCAGATCGTCCGGGCGCTGGGCCTGCCCCGCAACCTCAGCCGCAACCCGCTCTACCAGATCTGGTTCAACGACCTCACCCACGCCGCTCCCGCCCCCTCGTTCGACGGGATCCCGGCCGAGCCGGTCGAGCCGGGCACCACCGGCTCCCTGTTCGACCTCGGCCTGTACCTGCACCGGGACGGCGAGTCGGGCTACCGGCTCCAACTGGTGCACGCCCTCGACGTCTTCGACGCGGAGACCGCCCGGCACCTGCTCGGGCAGGTGGTCCGGCTCCTGCGGGAGGCGCCCGCCGACCCCGGCCGGGCACCGTACGGGTGGCCGCTGGGCGGCGACCGGCAGCCCGCCGGACCGGTCCCGCGTCCGGCCCTCACCGGCGTGGCCGAGGCCTTCGGGCAGGCGGCCGCCCTCCACTCCGACCGGGTGGCGCTGAGCCACCCCGGCGGCCGCATCACGTACGGGGAGCTGCACGACCGGGTCGTGGCACGCTCGCAGGCCCTGCACGCGGCCGGCTGGTCGGGGCGCGCCGTGCTACTGCCCGGCGACCGGTCGCCGGCGACCGTCGTCGAACTCCTCGCGGCCTGGCACTGCGGATGCTCGGTGGCCCTGGTGGACGCGGCCCTGCCCGCCCGCCGGCTGCTGGCCGCGCTCGCCGGCAGCGGCGCCGAGGCGGTGCTCACCGGCGGGGCCGCCGACTGGCCGGTACCGGTGCTGACCGGCCCGGACCTGCCGCGTCCGGCCACCGAGCCGGTCGTCCTCGACTGGGGGCACGCCCTGTGCACTTCGGGCACGACCGGCGAGCCCAGTGTGGTGTTCGCTCCGCGCGAGGCACTGCCCGAGGCACTGCACTGGTACCGCGAGGCCTTCGGCACCGGCCCCGACGACCGGTTCCTGATGCTGTCGGCGCCGGGCCACGACCCGGTCCTGCGCGACGTGCTGGTCCCCCTCACGAGCGGCGCCTCCCTCCACCTGCCGGCGGCGGGCACCGAGCCCGGGGCGCTCGTGGAGCTGCTGGCGGAGCAGCGGATCACGGCCGTGCACGCCACCCCGGGCCTGGCCCAGCTGCTCGCCTCGGCGGCGCAGGGCGCGGGCGGGCGGCTCGACCGGCTGAGGCACGTGGTGCTCTCCGGGGCACTGCTCACCGACCCGGTGGCCCGGGAGCTGCGGCGCGTCGCCCCCGACGCGGAGATCCACCACGGCTACGGGTCCACCGAGACCCCGCAGTTGAGCTCCTGGCTGCGCTGGCGCGACCCGGCGGGCGATCCCGTGCGACGCCGCCGCGACCGGGCGGGTGTGCCGCTGGCGGCCCACAGCCCCTGGCGCGAGCTCCTCGTCGAGGGCGCGGGCGTCGGACAGCTCGGGGAGATCCTCGTGCGCGGGCGCGGTCTGGCGATCGGCACCAGCCCGGTGCAGGAGCCGTCGCCGTTCGGGCCCGATCCTTACGGGGAGCCCGGGGTGACGGTGTACCGTACCGGCGACCTCGGCCGGTACACGCCCGACGGACTGATCGAGTTCGTGGGGCGGCGCGACCGGCAGGTGTCGGTCGGCGGCCACCGGCTCGAACCGGCCGAGATCGAGGCCGCGTTGCGCGCCCACGCGGCGGTGGCGCAGTGCGCCGTGGTCGTCTCCGGGACGGAGATCACCGCGTTCGTCGCGGCACCGGGCGCGGACCCGGGGCTCGGGGAGGAGCTGCGCCACGAGCTGGGCACCGTACTCCCGGCGTGGGCGGTGCCGGGCCGGATCGCCGTCATGGACGAACTCCCTCTCGACCGCAACGGGAAGGTCGACGTGCGCGCGGCCGCGGCCGCCCTGGCACTGGCCGCGCTGCGGGAGCAGCTCGGCGAGGGCTCCGCGGTACGCGACGAGGGGCTCGGCTCGCCCGATCCGCTGGACGCGGCCACGAACTTCTTCGACGCCGGTCTGACCTCCCTGTCGCTGCTGCGCCTGCGGGAGCGGCTGCGGGCGCGGGGGCTCGCCGTCGAGGTCGTGGACCTGTTCCGCTTCCCCAACCCGCGGACGCTCGCCCGCCACCTGCGCGGCGGCGGCGACGCCCGCCCGCCGGGCATCGCGCCGCCCGCCGCCGTGCGGCACGCCGCACCGGCCCGGGAGGCCGGCGCCGCACTGACCGGTACGGCCACCGCCCGGCGCGCGGTCCGCCGACGCATGAACGACCAGAAGAGGAACACTCAGCGATGAACCCGCCGCAGAAGCAGGACATGGACGTGACGACCGGCGAACAGACCGCAGCACCCGTCGCGATCGTCGGTATGGCCGGCAGGTTCCCCGGAGCGCGCGACCTCGAGGAGTTCTGGCTGGCCCTCTCGGAGGGCGAGGACTGCTTCAGCACCCTCGGCGACGAGGAGCTGCGGGCCGCGGGCGTCGAGGAACACCACCTCGCGGACCCGCACTACGTGCGCCGGGTCCCGCTGCTGGAGGACGCCGACCGGTTCGACGCCGCGTTCTTCGGGATGACCCCGCGCGAAGCCTCCATGCGCGATCCGCAGCAGCGGCTCTTCCTGGAGCTGGCGCACTCGGCCCTGGAGGACGCGGGCTACGACGCGTTCGCCGTGCCCGGCACGGTGGGCGTGTACGGCGGCGCCGCCTCCAACCGCTACGCCGAGTTCAACATCCGGGCGAACAAGGAGCTCGCGGCCCGCGCGGGCGCCCTGTCCCTGGACATCTACAACAACAACGACTACGTCGCCAGCACCGCCTCCTACCGGCTGGGCCTGACCGGGCCCGCCCTGTCGGTGGCCACCGCCTGCTCCACCTCCCTGGTGGCCGTGCACCTGGCGTGCGAGGCGCTGCGTTCGGGCGAGTGCGACGTCGCCCTCGCGGGCGGTACGGAGATCGAGCTGCCGTACGGGCACGGCTACCGCTGGGCGCCGGGCAGCATCTACTCGCAGGACGGCGTGTGCCGGCCCTTCGACGCGAAGGCCAACGGCACGGTCTTCGGCAACGGCGGCGGTGTCGTGGTCCTCAAGCTGCTCGCCGACGCGCTGGCGGACGGCGACCCGGTGCGGGCCGTGATCCGCGGCTCGGCGGTCACCAACGACGGCGCGGACCGGGTCAGTTTCAGCGCGCCGGGTGTGGACGGGCAGACACGGGCCGTGGTGGAGGCGATGACCGTGGCCGGGCTCGGGCCCGGGGACGTCGACTACGTCGAGGCGCACGGCACCGGCACGGACATCGGCGACTCGATCGAGATCGAGGCGCTCACCTCGGCGTACCGCTTCCTGGCCGAGGACGGCCGGCCGGCCCCGGCGAGCGTGGCGCTCGGCTCGGTGAAGTCGAACATCGGCCACCTCGGCCCGGCCGCCGGTGTCGCGGGTCTCATCAAGACCGTCCTGTGCCTGGAACACGGCGAGCTGGTACCCACGGTGCACTTCACCGAGCCCAATCCGAAGCTGAACCTGGATGCGACGCCCTTCCGGGTCGTGAGCCAGCGCGATGTCTGGCCGGGCGGGGGCGAGCGGCCGCGGACCGCCGCCGTCAGCTCGTTCGGCGTGGGCGGGACCAACGCGCACGTCCTGCTGGAGCAGGGCCCGGCCGCCCGTCCGGGCACCCCGGCCGACGGGCCCGAACTGCTCGTCTGGTCGGCGCGTACGGAGCCGGCCGAGGCGGAGGTCCGCAGGCGCCTCGCCCGGCACCTCACCTGGCAGGGCGAGGACGCCTTCGTGGACACCGTCTCGACGCTGCGCGGCGGCCGGACCGCGCACCGGGAACGGCGGGCCGCCGTCGCCGGATCGGCCCGGGACGCGGTGGCCCTGCTCTCCGGCACGGAGGGCCGCGGCGTGATCCGCCCGGCGGAGGGGGCGGCCGCCCGCCCGGTCGCGCTGCTCTTCCCCGGGCAGGGCTCCCAGCGCCCGGAGATGGCCGCCGGACTGATGGGCTACGACGGGACGTTCACCGAGACGATGCGCCGGTGCCTCGACACGGTGGCCGGGCTCGGCCTCGATCTCGAACCGGCGTGGCGCGGGCCGCACGCCGCCGAGCTGCTGGGGCGCACCGAGTACGCGCAGCCGTTGCTGGCCTCGGTCGGCGTCTCACTGGCGGCGATGTGGCGGGCGTGGGGCGTGTCCCCGGTCGCGCTGCTCGGCCACAGCGTGGGTGAGCTGGTCGCGGCCGTGGTGGCGGGGGTCACTGGCCTGGAGGACGGGCTGCGGCTGGTGACCGCGCGGGCGCAGGCCATGCAGGCCATGCCCGCCGGCTCGATGCTGGCGGTGTCCCTGGGTGAACGGGAGGCCCGGGAGCTCCTGGGCATCGCCGACGGCGTGGTGCCGGCGGCGGTGAACGGCCCCCGCCAGAGCGTTCTCGCGGGCCCCGCCGAGGCGATCGCCGAGGTCGAGGCCCGGCTGGTCGCGGAGGGCGTGCAGTGCAAGCTGCTCGCGACCTCGCACGCCTTCCACAGCCCGGCCATGGCGCCGGCGGCCGAACGCTTCCTGGAGGCGTTCGACGGGGTGTCCCTGTCCGCGCCGCGGATCCCGGTGGTCTCGGCCGCCACGGGTCTGCCGATGACCGACGAACAGGCCGTGGACCCCGCCTTCTGGGCCGGGCAGCTGACCACCCCGGTGCTGTTCGGGCCCGCGCTGGCGCGGCTCCTGGACGGACAGCGGCTCACCACCCTGGAGGCCGGTCCCGGACGCGCCCTGTCCACCCTGGCGCGCCGGCACGGCGCGGACGCCCTGGCCGTACCCGGCCTGGGCCCCGCCGGGAGCGACCGCGAGGCCGTCCTCGCGGCGGCCGGAGCGCTCTGGACCGAGGGCCACGACCTGCGCTGGGAGGCGGTCGGCCCGGCCCGGCCGGCCCGCCGGATCTCCCTGCCCGGCTATCCGTACCAGCGCGAGCGGCACTGGATCAGCCCGCCGGCGCCGACGGCGCCGCAGGAGTCCGGGACCATCGTGCCCGAGGCGGAACGGCCCGCGGCGGTGGACACGCACGGCCGGCCGGCCGCGGCCCCGGAGGCCGCCCCCGTAGCGGAGGCCACTCCCCCGCCCGTGCCCTCACCGCTGTCGGTGATGCGCTGGGAGGAGCTGCCCACCGGGACACGGCCGCCCCGCCACCGCAGCAGCGTCGCGCTGGCGCTGCTGCCGCAGGACCCGGACGCCGCCCGTCACGTGACGGCCGTACTGGGCCGGGCCGGGCACCGCGTGGTGCCCGCCCGGCCCGACAGCCTGCGTTCCGTGCTGGACGGGCTGCTGGCCCGGGGCGAGGAACCCGCCGTCTACGTGCACGCCCTCGCGGCGCAGCCCTGGCCGGAGGCCACCCCCGACACGGTGGAGTCGCAGGCCGCCGCGGGCGTGGAGAGCGCGTACGCCCTCGTCCAGACGGTGGTCCGGCACTCCCGGCTGCGCCTGCCCGCCCGTTTCCTGCTGCTCGCCGCGCAGGCCGCCGACGTGTCCGGCGGCGAGAGCGTCAACCCGGCCAAGGCGGCGCTCGCCGGGCTGGCCCGGACCGTACCGCTCGAAGTGCCCGGCGCGCAGTGCATGCTGCTCGACGTGTCACCGGGCACGGACGCGGACCTGATCACCCAGCAGGTGCAGGAGCCGCAGTGGCCCGCG
>NZ_JZWV01000888.1 GCF_000966975.1 Streptomyces katrae
GAGCCGCAGTGGCCCGCGGTGGTCGCGCTGCGCGGCGACCGCCGCTGGGTGCCGGTGGAGGTGCCCGTCCCGCACGAGCCGGCCACCGAGCCCCCGGTCCGCCCGAACGGCACGTATCTGATCACCGGCGGGTTCGGGGGCCTCGGGCTGGCCGTCGCCCGCGGGCTGGCCGAGACCGGTCTCGCGCCCACCCTCGTCCTGGTCGGCCGCTCCGGCCTCACCGATGCCGCCGCCGAGGAGGTGGCCGGTCTCGAAGCGCTCGGCGCGACGGTGCTGGCCGAACGCGGGGACGTCACCGACGAGGAGTCCATGCGGGCGCTGGTGGGACGCGTCGAGGCCTCGGCCGGGCAGGTCCACGGCGTCCTGCACGCGGCCGGGCTGCCCGGCGAGGGCATGATCGCCTTCCGTACGCCCGAGCAGGTCAGGGCGGTGCTGTGGCCCAAGCTGCTCGGCACGCTCGTGCTGGAGCGGCTGTTCGCGGACCGGCCCCGTCTGGACTTCTTCACGTCCTTCTCCAGCCGCGCCTCGATCTCGGGACTGGTCGGCAGCGCCGACTACGCGGCGGCCAACGCCTTCCTCGACGCCCACGCCGCCGTCTCCCGGCAGCGCTGCGTCAGTGTGAACTGGCCGAGCTGGGCGAGCGTCGGGATGGCCGCCCGGTCCACCGTGGACCCGGGCAGCGGTGAGCCGCTCTCCGCGTGGACGGGGGAACAGCGCCGGGCTGCGGAAGCTCTGGTGTACGAGGAGGAGCTGACGGAGAAGGACTGGGTGCTCGACGAGCACCGGTTCGCCGGGCGGGCCGTCCTGCCGGGTACCGGCCATCTCGACCTGGTGGTCCGCGCGGCCCGGGACGTGTGCCCGCGGCTCGCGGACGTGCCGGTGGACCTGCGTGAAGTGGTGTTCCGCCGGCCCCTGTTCGTCGACGGTACGCAGCGGGTCCGGGTCGTCCTCGAACCACGCGGCGCCGACGCCTGGGCCTTCTCGGTCCGGACCGGCTCCACCGTGCACTGCGACGGCCGCATCGCGGCCGCGGCCGAGCCGGCCGCGCCCGTGGTGGACCTGGCGGCGGTGGCCGCGCGCATGACCGAGACCGTCGACGCGTCGGGGGCCGGGGACCTGGCCGAGCTGGGGCCGCACTGGCTGAACGTCACCGCGCTGCGCCGCGGCGCGGACGAGCAGCTCGGCTCGCTCGCGCTCGACGAGCGCTTCCGCGCGGAGACGGACGGCCGGCCGCTGCACCCGGCGCTGCTCGACAGCGCGACGGCGCTCACCCGGCGCCGCGAGGACGCGCACCACCTGCCGCTGCTGTACTCCGCGGTCACGGTCTACCGCGACCTGCCGGCCGAGTTCACCTCCCACGTACGGCACGTGCGCGGTGGCGGCGACAGCGGAGTGCTGGTGTCGGACGTCGACCTGGTGGACGGGGACGGGGTGGTGGCGGTCTCCGTGCGCGGCTTCACGATGCGCAAGGTGGAGGGCAATCCCTTCGAGGCCGGTCCGCCGTCCGGGGAGCGTCCCCCGGCGGAGCCCGCCGGACTGCCGTCCTCGGACGGCATCCCGCCCGGGGAAGGTGTGGCCCTGCTGTTCGACGTGCTGAGCGGCCGCCCGGCGCGCCAGGTCACCGTACGTCCCTACCGCGACGGGGCGCCGGTGCCGCCCGAAACCCCGCGGGCGCCGCTGGCGGCGGCGCCGGCCCCGGTGCCCGCTCCGGCTCCGGCCCCGGCCGCACCTCCCGCGCAGGTTCCCGTCCCTGCCCAGGCGGCGCCGCCCGAGCCCGCGGCCGTCCCCGTAC
>NZ_JZWV01000889.1 GCF_000966975.1 Streptomyces katrae
TCCCCGTACCGGCCGCCGGCGGCCGGGGCGGGGACGGTGCTCCGGACATCGCCGAGCTGCTGGAGGAGACCTGGCGGGCTGCCCTCGGCATGAGTTCCATCGACCACGGCGCGGACTTCTTCGACCTCGGCGGGGACTCGCTCAGCGCCGTCGGCCTGATCGCGGAGGTCCGGGACCGGCTGGGCGTCGAGCTGAGCATCGGCATGCTCTTCGAGTTCCCGACGATCTCGGCGCTGGCCGCCCAGCTGCGCGGCCGGACGGAGGGAACCCGATGAGCGCGCCCGTGCGCGGCGACGCGGAACCGCGCTGGTCCGTCCGCGGGGAGCACCGCGAGCGGGCCCGGCTGCGGCTGTACTGCTTCCACCACGCGGGCGGGTCCGCCTCCGAGTTCGCGCGGTGGCACCGCTACCTCCCCGAGGACGTCGACGTGTGCGCCGTACAGCTCCCCGGCCGCGGGGCGCGGATCAAGGAGCCTGCGCACACCCGCATGCGCCCGCTCGTGGAGGAACTGGCCGGGCAGCTGGAGACGGACCTGCCCATGGTGTTCTTCGGGCACAGCTTCGGCGCGCTGGTCGCCTTCGAGCTGGCCCGGGCGCTGACGGAGGCGGGCGGGCCCGTGCCGCGGCACCTGTTCCTCTCCGCCCGGCCCGCGCCCGGCCTGGTCTCGTACCGGGGCCGCATCCACGACCTGCCCGAGGAGGAGTTCCTGGACGTCATGGACGGGCGTCACGGCGGAGTCCCGGCAGAGCTGCGCGAGCATCCGGAACTGCGCGCGATGGTGCTGCCGTACTTCCGGGCCGACTACGAGGTCATCGAGACGTACCGGCCGGTCGCGGCCGCTCCCGTGCCGGTGCCGGCGACCGTGCTCGG
>NZ_JZWV01000890.1 GCF_000966975.1 Streptomyces katrae
CGACCGTGCTCGGCGGTACCGACGACCCGATCCCGCTGGAACAGCTGGAGGCGTGGCGGGAGCACCTGTCCGGCCCGTTCGGGCTGCGGATGTTCCCGGGCGACCACTTCTACCTCCGGCCGCGACGGACCGCCGTGCTCGGCCTGGTGCGCGCGGTGGCCGAATGAGTACGGACGTCCGGGCCGCGCCCGCGAAACGGCGGCTCGGAGCACCGTACGATCTGCTGCTGTTCGCCTTCGTGGTGTCCGGGCTCGGCAACTGGATCTACCGCCTGGCACTGCCGCTGATGGTGTTCGAGCTGACCGGCTCGGCCCTGAACACGGCGGTGGTGTACGCCCTGGAGTACGCGCCGCTGCTGCTGCTCTCGCTGCCCGGCGGCGTCATCGCCGACCGGTTCGAGCGCAGGCGGATCCTGGTCGTGGGCGACCTGGCGGCGACGGTGCTCGCGGGGATCCTCGCGCTCGTCGTGACCTCGGGGTCCTCTTCGGTACTGCTGGTCTACCTGGCGGCGTTCCTGCTGGCGTGCGTGGAACCGCTGTACTACCCGGCGTTCCAGGGGATGGTGCCCGACCTGGTGCGGGACAAGGACCTGGAACGCGCCAACGCCTGGATGCAGATGGGCGACAACGTGATGAGCCTCGCCGGCCCCGCCGTGGCCGGCGTGCTCATCGCGGCCGTCGGCTACCAGGGGGCGATCTGGGCCGACGCGGGCACGTTCGCCGTGTCGGCCCTCGCCATGGTCGCGATCAGGACCAGGTCGAAGCCGCCGGCCGCGCAGCAGGAGGGGACGGAGCCGGTACGCCGCGACCTGCTGCGGGAGGTGAAGGACTCCCTGGTGCACATCACCCGGGACAACCGCCCCCTGCTCAGCGGGGCGGTGCTGTTCGCCCTGGCCAATCTGGGCACCTGGCTGGTGCAGGCCAACCTCGTCTACTACCTGAGCGACTACCAGTCGATGTCGCCGGCGCTGATCGGGGTGGTCTTCGCCGCCCAGGGCGCGGGCGCGGTGCTGGGGGCCGCCGTGTGTCCCTGGCTGGGCCGCCGCTTCGCGCCCGGGCGGGTCGTCATCGCGGGGACGGTGCTGGCGGGCGCCGGGATCGTCCTGCTGATCCCGCTGCGGGACGTGGTGAGCATCTCCGTGCTGTGGGCGCTGATCTACGGCATCGGCACCGTGAACATGGTGAGCTGGTTCGTCCTGCGCCAGCGCACCGTGCCCCCGCAGATGCTGGGGCGGGTGGTCGCGACCACCCGGATGATCGCCTTCATGTCGATCCCGGTCGCCTCGGTGCTGGGCGGGGTGCTGGAGCAGCGGTGGCACAACATGTACCTGATCATCGCGCTGGCGGGCGGGCTGCGCCTGCTCGTCGGCCTCGGGGCGCTGCTCTCGCCGCTCAACTCGTCGGCGGGGTGGCGCAATCCGGCCGACTCCTGACGGCGGCGGGGCCGGCCGGCACGACGACCGCGGCCAGGAGCAGGTGCTTGGCGG
>NZ_JZWV01000893.1 GCF_000966975.1 Streptomyces katrae
GGAACCGGGAGCGGCCGGCGCCCCCGGCGGGGGAGGCGGCGTAGGCGCACCGGGCGGTCCGGGCGGCGGAACCGTCCCCGGAGCGGCGAGCATCGTCGCGGCGTACGCCCCGCCTCCGGGCGCACCCGGAGCGGAAGGAGCCCCAGCCGGCGGGGGCGGCACGGGCGGCGTCGACCCCCCAGGCGCCCCAGGCACCCCAGCCGCAGCACCCGGAGCACCCGGAGCACCCGGCACAGCAGAACCCCCGGACACACCGGGAGCCCCAGCCACATCAGCCCCCGGAACCCCAGGCACTCCAGGCGCCCCAGCCGGACCCCCGGGAACCGGCGGAGCCGGCGGCATCGGCGGAACGGGCCCACCGACCTGCGGCCCACCGACCTGCGGCACCC
>NZ_JZWV01000894.1 GCF_000966975.1 Streptomyces katrae
CCGGCGCACCCGCGCCCGCGGCTTCCGCCTGCAACGCCAGCGCCGGAGCGATGGCGGTCTTCGGCAGCTGGCTGCCGCCCGGCATCAGCGTGGTCCTGGCCTCGGCGCCCACCCCGGCGGACGCCGGGGCGTCGTCCAGGTCGGAACCCGACAGCGCCGGCGCGAACACCGTCGCGGGCAGCGGTACGGAGCCGTCGTCGGCCCCCGGGTTGACGTCCGTCCCGGCCCACGGCGTGGACCCGGCCGGCACCCCGTCGTTGGCGGTCGGCTCGTGAGCGGCCTCATCCCCGCGCCGCAACGGCACCGCGTCCTGAACCCCGGCCCCCGCACCCGGCGCAGCCGACGCACCAAGCCCGCCGGCCCCGGCCCCGGAACCGACTCCGGCCCCCGAACCGCTCCCGGAACCAGACCCCGCCCCCACCACCGGCGGGATCCCCGCCCGGTCAGCGGCCTCCTGCAGCCACTCCGGCGGGCTCAGCATGAACGACGTCTGCTCCGAATCGATCCGCGGCGGCGGAACCGAAGCCTCCGAAGCCGCCGCCGTCGCAGCCGCCCCGTACTCCTCCTCGTACCGCCGGATCACCTCACCCACCGGCAGCCCCGGCCACAGCGTCACCTCACCGCTGTCCCGCGCGATGACCAGCCGCTGCCGGCCACCACCCGACACCGGACCCCCGGCCCGGTCCTCCGCCCACACCACGAAGCCCAGCCCGAACTCGCGCACCCGCACCTCGCGGTGCTGGTACCCGGGCACGTCCCCGTTGATCCACTCCTCGGCGCGCTCCTGCGCCTGCGCGAACGTCACCACGACGCGCTCACCCCTCACCCATGCCGGTGCCAGCCACCGGAACCGACCCCGACACTGCAACCGAGCGTGCGAATCCGCCGTCCACCATCAGACCGGCCACCGTCTCCAGCTCCGGCGGATTCCCCGCCAACCGCTCCAGGAAGGCATCGAAATCGGCACCGCACGGCAGCAACAGCCGCTCCACACGCTCCTGCACCGACCAGCCGTCCCGGTCGCGTGCGTCGTCGTACGGGGAGAACCAGACGGAACCGACCTGATCCCCCCGCACCTTCACCGCGAGCAGCCCGCCCTGCACGAAGGCCACGCACAGGTAGTCCTTCGTCAGGTGGTCCCGCAGACACTTGTTGATGTAGACGAGGTCGTTGACCGCCGCCTCCTCACGCACCGTGAAGAACGGCTGGTCCACCAGCATCCCCAGCTCCACGAACAGCCCCGCGCCCACCGGCGCGCAGCCGCCCGCCGCCTTCAGGAACGAGCGGTAAGCCTCCGGAAGCCGGTAGCCGAGGTCCTCCTCGACTCCCTGCACCTGCGACTCCGACACCGACACCAGGGACTTCGGCAGCCCCAGATGCACCGGCCGCACCTCCTGCAACGGCCGCCCGCCACGCTTCTCGTGGTCCACCGGAGCCGTCGCCAGACCCGCGTGATGCCGCAGCAGCGCCTTCACCTCGACGGGGACCAGCTCCATCCGGCGCGAACCCGCCACGTGGTGCCAGGTCCAGCCGTGCGGCGTCGCCACCGGCCCGACCGTGTCCCACAGCGGATGCCCCGCCGCCCGCATCGCCGCGTTCGCGGACACGCAGTCCGTCAGCCGCAGCTCGTCCGCCCCGAAACCCTCCGGGGGCTCGGCGATCTCCACCGCCGCACGCGCGTACCGCGAGAAGTCGGGATGACCGTCCCCGTCCATCCGCACGCCGTGGGGATGGCGAGCGGCCCGGACCGGGTCCGGGAAATGCACGACCTGCCCCGAGTAAGCGGCGTTGGGTGGCACGGCCTGCTGCCCGAGCCGACCTGTCGTCATGGTGGTGGCCCCCTGCTGGATCTGGCTGGTTCACCACAGCCTATGTGCTCGGGCAAGACCCCCGGCCGCCCCCGACCCCAGCGGGGGCGCACGGGGCGGGAACATCCGAATTGATACGAATATTCGACCCCGCTTCCACGCGACAGCGGACATTTGACAGGCTGTCCCCGCAGCACGGGGGCGTGCGCGACAGCGGCCACCACCGCCGCCACGGGAAGGAAGAGGGACCATGCAGACAGCGACCACGCACACCGCGGGCACGCACCACACGGCACCCCGCACGGACCGCGGGCAGAACACCGACGCCGGCCCGGCCGGCCCCGCCGGCGACCCGCGCCTGCGCTGGAGCACCGCGGCGGGCCCCAACACCCCACCCGTGCTCCGCTTCCGCCGCGACGGGATCCTGCCCACCGTCGCCGCCGCCCTCTCCGTACGCGGCGAGACCCTCACCGGAACCGCCGGCAAGGGCGACCAGCCCCCCGTACTGCACCCGCTCGTCCAGGACTTCCTCGACACCCTCACCAGCGGCCAGCGGGAACGCTTCACCGGCCGCTGCCCCGAAGCGATACTCCTCTCCCGCCACCTCACCACCGTCGAAGGCGCCCGCAGCAGACGCGCCTCCCGCAAACCCCTCACCGCGAGCGAAGCCCGCCGCGCCCTGAAGCACTCCAAGATCACCGCCCGCCGCATCCGCGAGGACGGCGACCCCCTCCACGGCAGCTACGCACCCCCCTGCCGCTCCTGCGACGCGCTCCTCAACCACTTCGGCGTACGCCCCGTCGACCTCACCCAGCCCGAGTAGCCACCATGACCGCCACCCCAGCCTCCTCAGCCGCCGCGGCCGCACCGGCCCTCCGCGGCCCCGCGTCCGGCCCGGCCGCCTCGGCCTCCTACGGCCGCTCCTCCGCCAACCGCTTCCCCGTCGGCGTCGACGCCGCCCTGCGCACCGCCGGCTGGGAACCCGGCCGCTGGGACATCAAGCAGGCCGAGTACTGGGCCGACGCCCTGCGCGACCACACCACCCCGGCCGGCCACCGCCACACCGTCTTCCCGGCCGCCGTCGAAGCCTGGGCCGAATTCGGCGGCCTCACGGTCACCGCCCCCGGGCCCGGCCGTCAGATAGCCCCCACCCCGGTCCGCCTCGACCCCCTCACCGGCCTGCACCTCGCCCGCACCTTCGCCGACCTCGGCCGGGCCCTCTCCACTCAGCTCTGCCCGCTCGGCTCCGACACCGCGGGCGGCGCCCACCTCGCCATCGACCGCGAGGGCCGCACCTACCTGGTCGACCACACCGGCGACTGGTACCTCGGCGCCACCCTCGACGAGGCCCTCACCCTCCTCCTCACCGGCCTCCAGCCGGCCCGCCTCACCACCGCGCCCTGAGGCCCCGCCCCCTCCACCACCCGGGGGCGGGACTACCGGAACGGCAGCACCGCCGACACCTTGAACCCGCCCCCGTCCGTCGGCCCCGACACGAACACGCCGCCCAGCCCCAGCACCCGTTCCCGCATCCCGACGAGCCCGTTCCCCCCGCTGGGCAGATCGGCACCCCGCGCCTCCCCCTCGCGCGGCCCGTTCTCCACCTGCATCGCCACCTCCTCCTCGCGGTGCGCCAGCCGTACGACGACCCGCGCGCCCGGAGCGTGCTTGTGGCAGTTCGTCAGCGCCTCCTGCACCACCCGGAACGCCGTCTGCTCGACCTCCGCCGGATACGCCCGCCCCTCCCCCTGCACCACCATCTCCACGCTCATCCCCGCGGCCCGCGACTGCCCCACGAGCACCTCCAGCTCCGCCAGCGAAGGCCCCTCCTCGACCACCGCCACCGGCGCCACCACGTCAGCCACCGCGGCCACCGCCCGCACCGGCTTCTCCGACGCCCGCAGCACCCCCAGCATCTCCCGCAGCTCCGTCAACGCCTGCCGGCCCATGTCACCCACCAGCGCCGCGTTCCGCACCGCCTTCTCCGGGTCCTTCCCCGCCACCGCCTGCAACGCCGCCGCGTGCACCACCATCAGCGACACCCGGTGCGCCACCACGTCGTGCATCTCCCGCGCGATCCGCGTCCGCTCCTCCTGCCGCGCCCACTCCGCCCGCTCCTCGGCCCGGTCCGCGAGCAGGGACAGCTCCCGCTCCAGCGAATCCGCCCGCTCCTGCAGGCTCTCCATCAGCCGCCGCCGCGCCCCCACGTACAGCCCGAGCAGCACCGGCGGCACGGTCAGCGCCACCGCCATGAACGCGGACAGCACGAAGACCAGCGCGCCCTCCCCCTCCACGTCCCCCCGGGTCCGCAGATAGGTCACGACGAACGTCCCCACCAGCGACATCGAGGCCAGCGTCCCGGTGACCCGCCGGGGCACCTCGCAGGCGGCCAGCGTGTACAGCCCCACCACCCCGAGCAGGAACCCCATCGCCGCCGGCGTGACGGCGATCCCCACCAGCACCACGGCGACCGGCCACCGCCGCCGCAGCACCAGCACGGCCCCCACCACGACCCCGAACACCACCCCGAGCGGCACGGGCAGCCCGGCCTCGTGCGCGAACGGAACCCCCTCCACCGCGCACTCGACGGCCGAGACCGCCCCCAGCCCCACGTCGAGCACGGCCCCCCGCCGCCGCTCCCACCACCAGGGCCCGTCCCGCCCGGCCCCGTCGCGCTCTTCCCCCGTACTGGTCATGCCGCCCAGCGTACGCAGCGCCCCCGGCGCGGGCGCGAGCGGAATTCCGGCGGACGCGGGGTGATCGACGGCGCTTGGTACGGCATAGTTAGGGGCGGTCAGCCCGATCTGGAATGCTGAATGTCCGATTCGAGTTGATTTACCATCCCCTGTGGTGTAATGGCAGCACTGAGGTTTTTGGTACCTTATGTCCGGGTTCGAATCCTGGCGGGGGAGCACTTACACGTTCGGGTCCTGACCTCAAGGTCAGGACCCGGCCTCGTTTCCGCCCCGTGACCCCCCGCTATCCTTCACGGGTCCACCCCCGAAGCCGAAGGGCACACCCGTGAGCGCAACCCGCCCGGCAGCCGTCGTCGTACTCGCAGCGGGTGAGGGCACCCGCATGAAGTCCGCGACTCCCAAGGTTCTGCACGAGATCTGCGGGCGCTCGCTCGTCGGTCACGTGGTCGCCGCCTCCCGCGAACTCGACCCGACCCACCTCGTCGTCGTCGTGGGCCACGCCCGCGAGCAGGTGACCGCGCACCTCGCCGACGTCGACGCCGGCGTCCGCACCGCCGTCCAGTACGAGCAGAACGGCACCGGCCACGCCGTCCGGATGGCCCTCGAAGAGCTCGGCGGCCAGCTCACCGGCACCGTCATCGTCGTCTGCGGCGACACCCCGCTGCTGACCGGCGAGACCCTGCGCGCCCTCGCGGCCACCCACGAGGCCGACGGCAACGCCGTCACCGTGCTCACCGCCGAGGTCCCCGACTCCACCGGTTACGGCCGGATCGTCCGCGACCCGCAGACCGGCGCCGTGACGGCGATCGTCGAGCACAAGGACGCCACCGACGCCCAGCGCGCGATCCGCGAGATCAACTCCGGGGTCTTCGCCTTCGACGGCGCCCTCCTCGCCGACGCCCTCGGCAAGGTCCGCACCGACAACAGCCAGGGCGAGGAGTACCTCACCGACGTCCTCGGGATCCTGCGCGAGGCGGGTCACCGCGTCGGCGCGGCGGTCGGCAGCGACCACCGTCAGATCCTCGGCATCAACAACCGCGTCCAGCTCGCCGAGGCCCGCGCGCTGCTGAACGCGCGTCTGCTGGAGCGGGCGATGCTCGCGGGCGTGACCGTCGTGGACCCGGGCAGCGTGTTCGTCGACGTGACGGTGACCTTCGGGCAGGACGCCCTGATCCACCCCGGCACGCAGCTGCTGGGTGACACCCACATCGGCGAGGGGGCCGAGGTCGGCCCGAACACCCGCCTGAAGGACACCCGCGTGGGCGCGGGCGCCCGGGTGGACAACACGGTGGCGGACGGGGCGGTCGTCGGCGACCAGGCCACCGTCGGCCCGTTCGCGTACCTGCGTCCGGGGACGAACCTGGGCCTGAAGGCGAAGGCCGGCACGTACGTCGAGATGAAGAACGCGACGATCGGCGAGGGCACGAAGGTCCCGCACCTCTCCTACGTCGGCGACGCGACGATCGGCGAGTACACGAACATCGGCGCCGCGAGCGTCTTCGTGAACTACGACGGCGAGCACAAGCACCACACGACCGTCGGCTCACATTGCAAGACGGGTTCGGACAACATGTTTGTGGCTCCGGTCACCATCGGGGACGGCGCCTACACGGCTGCCGGCTCGGTGATCACGAAGGACGCTCGGGATCACGAAGGACGTTCCGGCGGGCGCGCTGGCCGTGGCACGCGGCCAGCAGCGGAATATCGAGGGTTGGGTGGCCCGCAAGCGGCCCGGCAGCGCCGCCGCGACGGCGGCGCAGTCCTCGTCCGAGAAGGACTCCGGCCACCGTTGAGGTGAACTGACCGGAAACGAGTACGCCCGGGACGGCGTACCGTGATAGGTGCACGCAATTCGGCTGGCTCACCGTGTGCGGGACGGACGTACACGGGGGCGAGCAGCTTTTCACACGTCTGAGGAGACAGTGCTGTGACCGGGATCAAGACGACCGGCGAGAAGAAGCTGATGCTCTTCTCCGGCCGCGCCCACCCCGAGCTGGCCGAGGAGGTCGCGCACCAGCTGGGGGTCAGCCTGGTGCCGACCAAGGCTTTCGACTTCGCGAACGGTGAGATCTACGTCCGCTTCCAGGAGTCGGCGCGTGGCGCGGACTGCTTCCTGATCCAGAGCCACACGGCTCCGATCAACAAGTGGATCATGGAGCAGCTCATCATGATCGACGCGCTGAAGCGCGCGTCGGCTCGTTCCATCACGGTGATCATCCCGTCGTACGGGTATGCCCGTCAGGACAAGAAGCACAAGGGCCGCGAGCCGATCTCGGCGCGCCTGGTCGCGGACCTGCTGAAGACCTCGGGTGCGGACCGCATCCTGACGGTCGACCTGCACACCGACCAGATCCAGGGCTTCTTCGACGGCCCGGTGGACCACCTGTCGGCCCTGAACGTCCTCGCGGACTACGTGGGCGCCAAGGTGGACCGCACCAAGCTGACGGTGGTCTCCCCGGACGCCGGCCGCGTGCGCGTGGCCGACCGCTGGTGCGACCGTCTGGACGCGCCGCTGGCGATCGTGCACAAGCGCCGCGACAAGGATGTCGCCAACCAGGTGACCGTCCACGAGGTCGTCGGTGAGGTCAAGGGCCGCGTCTGCGTCCTGGTCGACGACATGATCGACACGGGTGGCACGATCTGCGCCGCGGCCGACGCGCTGTTCGCGCACGGCGCGGAGGACGTCATCGTGACGGCCACGCACGGCATCCTGTCGGGTCCGGCGGCCGACCGCCTGAAGAACTCGAAGGTCAGCGAGTTCGTCTTCACGAACACCCTGCCCGACCCCTCCGACCTGGAGCTCGACAAGATCACGGTCCTGTCGATCGCCCCGATGATCGCCCGCGCGGTGCGCGAGGTGTTCGAGGACGGTTCGGTGACGAGCCTGTTCGAGGAGCAGCAGTAGCAGCGGGCCCCAGGGCCTTGCGCTAGATCCTTTTGGGGGCGGCCTCCCCGCCGGGTACACTCGATGAGTTGCTCGGCGAGGGAGGCCGTACCTGTTTTCGGGTGCGGGTGCTCCGTTATCGACGCGCTCTTCGTAGCAGGCCGTTCCGGCCGGGTGACTTCTGTCCGTTTCGTCACCCCACGAGGAGTGAACATGTCCGAGATCAAGCTTTCCGCGAAGCTCCGCGACACCTTCGGCAAGGGCTCTGCCCGCCAGTCCCGTCGTGACGCCCTGACCCCGGGTGTCATCTACGGTCACGGCACCACCCCGAAGCACGTCGGCGTCGAGGCCCACGCGCTGATGATGGCCCTGAAGACCCCGAACGCGCTGCTGTCCCTGGACATCGAGGGCGACGGCACCGAGCTGGTCATCCCGAAGGCCGTTCAGCGTCACCCCCTGAAGCGCAACATCCTGCACGTCGACTTCCTGATCGTCCAGAAGGGCGAGAAGGTCACGGTCGAGGTTCCGGTCGTGACCGAGGGCGACCTGGCCCCCGGCGGCAACCTGCTGGAGACCCTCCTGGC
>NZ_JZWV01000895.1 GCF_000966975.1 Streptomyces katrae
GATGTGTATAAGAGACAGCTCCTGGCCACCGTCGCCGTCGAGGCCGAGGCCACCCACATCCCGACCGAGATCACCGTCTCCGTCGCGGGCCTGGAGGCCGGTGCCACGGTGCACGCCTCCGACCTGGTCCTGCCGGCCGGCACCTCGCTGGCCGTCGACGGTGAGACCGCCGTCCTGCAGGTCGTCGCCCCGCAGGCCGAGGAGCCGGCCGCCGAGGCGGCCGAGGGCACCGAGGCCTGAGCCTCGCCCTTCCCCCTCAGCAGTTGCTGACCGACCGCCGTCCGGCTCCACTGGAGCGGGACGGCGGTCGTTCTCGTTCACGGGATTGAGGAGCTTTTGATGTCGGACGACACGGCGCCGTGGCTGATCGTCGGTCTCGGTAACCCGGGAGCGGAGTACGCCGGCAACCGGCACAACATCGGCTTCATGGTGGCCGATCTGCTGGCCGAGCGGATCGGCGGCAAGTTCAAGGCGCACAAGGCGCGGGCGCAGGTGGTCGAGGGGCGGATGGGTCCGCCCGGGCCGCTGAACCGGCGTGTGGTGATCGCGAAGCCGATGTCGTTCATGAACCTGTCGGGCGGTCCGGTGACGGCGCTGCGGGACTTCTACAAGGTGCCGGTGGAGCGGATCGTGGCGGTCCACGACGAACTGGACATCGACTACGCGACGCTGAGGCTGAAGCTGGGCGGCGGGGACAACGGCCACAACGGGCTGAAGTCGATGACGAAGGCGATGGGTGCGGACTACCACCGGGTGCGGTGCGGGATCGGCCGGCCGCCGGGGCGGATGCAGGTGGCGGACTTCGTGCTGAAGGACTTCTCCTCGACGGAGCGCAAGGAGCTGGACTGGTTCGTGGACCGGTCGGCGGACGCGGTGGAGTGCCTGGTCCAGGAGGGTCTGGAGCGGGCGCAGTCCGCGTACAACTCCTGATCACACAGGGGTGCAGACAGGGGGAAGCCCCCGCCGTCCGGCGGGGGCTTCCTCGTGTACGGGGCCGGTTCAGCCGGTGTTGCGCAGGCCGGCGGCGACGCCGTTGACGGTGAGCAGCAGGGCGCGGGCCAGGAGCGGGTCGGGGGTTTCGCCGCGGGCGGCGGCGGCGCGCTGGCGGGCCAGCAGGGAGACCTGGAGGTAGGAGATGGGGTCCAGGTAGGCGTCGCGGACGGCGAAGGTCTGCTGGAGGACGGGCTGGGAGTCGAGGAGCTTCTCGCCGCCGGTGATGCGCAGGACCTCGCGGACGGTCAGCTCGTGTTCGGCCTCGATGCGGGCGAAGACGTGCTTGAGGCGGTCGGGGACGAGGGTGTCGACGTAGTGGCGGGCGATGCGCAGGTCCGTCTTGGCGAGGGTCATCTCGACGTTGGAGAGGAAGTTGCGGAAGAAGTGCCACTTCTGGCCCATCTCGCCGAGGGCGTCGTCCTGGCCGGACTCGCGCAGGGCCTTGAGGCCGGAGCCGACGCCGTACCAGCCGGGGACGATCTGGCGGGACTGGGTCCAGCCGAAGACCCACGGGATGGCGCGCAGTCCGTCGAGGCCGGCGCCGGAGTCGGGCCGCCGGGAGGGGCGGGAGCCGAGGTGGAGGTCGGCGAGCTGGTCGACGGGGGTGGAGGCGAAGAAGTACGCGGGCAGGTCGGGGTCCTCGACGAGCTCGCGGTAGGCGGCGTGGGCGGCGTCGGAGACGATGTCCATGGCCGCGTCCCAGCGGGTGAGGGCGTCCGGGGACTGGCGGGGCGCGGTGTGCAGGGCGGAGGCCTGGAGGGTGGCCGCGACGGTCAGCTCCAGGTTCTCGCGGGCCAGCGACGGGACGAGGTACTTGTCGGAGATGACCTCGCCCTGCTCGGTGACCTTGATCTCGCCTTCGAGGGTGCCCCAGGGCTGGGCGAGGATCGCGTCGTGGGAGGGGCCGCCGCCGCGGCCGACGGTGCCGCCGCGGCCGTGGAAGAGGCGCAGGCGTACGCCGTGGCGGTGGGCGACGTCGCGCAGGCGGCGCTGGGCGCGGTGGATCTCCCACTGGCTGGTGGTGATGCCGCCGAACTTGCTGGAGTCGGAGTAGCCGAGCATGACCTCCTGGACGTCGCCGCGCAGGGAGACGAGGCGCCGGTAGGAGGGGTCGGCGAGCATCTCGTCGAGGATGACGTCGGCGGCGCGCAGCTCGTCGGTGGTCTCCAGGAGGGGCACGATGCCGATCTTGGCCCAGCCGGCGTGGAGGTCGACGAGGCCGGCTTCGCGGGCGAGGACGGCGGCGGCGAAGACGTCGTCGGCGCCCTGGCACATCGAGATGATGTAGGACTCGATGACCTCGGGGCCGAACTTCTCGAAGGCGTCCTTGATGGCGGAGAAGACGCCGAGGGTCTTCTGTCCGGCGGCGTCGAGGGGGGCCGGGGTGGGTGCGAGGGGGCGGCGGGAGCGGAGTTCCTTGGCGAGGAGCTTCTGCCGGTAGTCGCGGGGCATGTCGGCGTAGCGCCAGGACTCCTCGCCGAGGCGGTCGAAGAGCTGGCGACAGGCGTGGTGGTGGGCGTCGGCGTGCTCGCGGACGTCCATGGTGGCGAGCTGGAGGCCGAAGGCGGCCAGGGTGCGGATGGTGCGGTCCATGCGGCCGTCGGCGAAGAGGGCGCCGCGGTGCTCGCGCAGGGAGGTCTGGATGAGGGTGAGGTCGGTGAGGAGCTCGGCGGTGCCGAGGTAGTCGCGGCCTTCCTCGTGCGGGGTGCCCTTGGCGAGGCGTTCGCGGGTGTTGAGGAGCTTCTGGCGGATGCAGGTGGCCTTGAGCCGGTAGGGCTCTTCGGCGTTGAGGCGCTTGTATCGGGGGCTGATCTCCGGGAGGCGTTCCAGGTCGGCCTGGAGGGAGGTGAGGAGTTCCTCGGTGGCGCCGGTGTAGCGGATGGAGTTGGAGAGCAGTCCGCGCAGGAAGTCGATGAGTTCGAGGGCGTCGGTGATGCCGTGTTCGTGCTGGAGGATCAGCACGTCTCGGGTGACCTCGGGGGTGACGTTGGGGTTGCCGTCGCGGTCGCCGCCGATCCAGGTGCCGAAGGTGAGCGGGCGGGTGCCGGCGGGGAGTTCGATGCCGACGCGCTGGAGTTCGGCGGCGAGGTCTTCCAGGACGTCGCCGACGGCGTCGGCGTGGAGCTCGTCGAGGTAGTAGATGGCGTTGCGGGCCTCGTCGGTGGGTTCGGGGCGGACGACGCGCAGTTCGTCGGTCTGCCAGACGAGGTCGATGTTCTCGGCGAGGCGCAGGTCGTGGCGGCGGCGGTCGCCTGCTCCGGTGACGGGCTCCTCGAGGAGAGCGGCGATGCGGCGGAGCTTGTTGAGGACGCTGCGGCGGGCGGCCTCGGTGGGGTGGGCGGTGAAGACGGGGCGGACGTTGAGGTTCTTGACCGTCTCGCGCAGGTGCTCGGGGTCGGCGTCCTTGAGCATGTCGGCGGTGCGGGCGAGGAGCCCGCCCTCGGCCGCGCGGTGGGCGCGCAGTTCCTTGCCGCGGTGGACCTGCTCGGTGATGTTGGCGAGGTGGAAGTAGGTGGAGAAGGCGCGCACGAGCTTGGCGGCGGTCTCCAGGTCGGTGTCGCCGAGCAGGGCGGCGGCGGCCTCGCCGTCGGTGCGGGTCAGTGCGCGGACGCGTTCGACGAGGTCGAGGAGGTCCTGGCCCTCCTGGCGGACGAGGGTCTCGCCGAGGAGGTCGCCGAGGCGGCGGATGTCCGCGCGCAGTTCCGCGTTGGCCGTCTGCGCGGCGTGCGTGCGGTCGGACGGGTCGGCGGGCTGGGTGACGGGGGCCTGGGCGGCCTGGTCAGCACTGCTCACAGGTGCGGCTCCTTGCAGTGTTCGAGCGCTACTGGGCTGTGGGCTCCCGGGGGTGCGCGTCCGGCGGTGCCGATGGTGGTGCGCAGCCCGGGCTGCCCGTGCGGACCGCGCTGTCCGACGACACCAGGATAGGCGGCGCGTCCCTGTGCCCTGGCAGAGCGTGCCGGTGTGCTGGCGGGGCGGCGTGGTGCGGGTGCGCCGGGGGGTGGTGCGGGGGTGATGCGGACGTCGCGCCTCTTGCCGGGCGGGTGGGTTTTGCCATACTTACGTTGCCGTAGGTTACGGTTCCGTAGCTCTGGGGCCGTGACCTGGGCCCTGCCGGCTTCTCACCCCCCAGGGGATCCTTGATGACCCTCAGTCCCGATCTGATGGAGGGCGCTGCCGCGTCTTCCGGTGGTTCAGCGCCGTCCGCGACGCGCGGCGGTGAGCAGAAGCGTTCCGTGGAGCAGGTGGCGCTGCTGCTGTTCATCACCGTGCCCTTCCTGGCGCTGCTGGCGGCGGTGCCGCTGGCCTGGGGCCGGGGGGTGAGCTGGCTGGACCTCGGCCTGATGGTGTTCATGTACTTCCTGGCGTGCCACGGGATCACCGTCGGTTACCACCGTTACTTCACGCACGGTTCCTTCAAGGCGAAGCGGCCGCTCAGGATCGCGCTGGCGGTGATGGGGTCCCTGGCGGTGGAGGGTCCGCTGGTGCGCTGGGTGGCGGACCACCGCAAGCACCACAAGTACTCCGATCACGAGGGTGACCCGCATTCGCCCTGGCGGTTCGGGGAGACGGTGCCGGCGCTGATGAAGGGCCTGTGGTGGGCGCACATCGGCTGGCTGTTCGACGAGGAGCAGACGGACCAGCAGAAGTACGCGCCGGATCTGATCAGGGATCCGGCGATCCGGCGGATCAGCCGTGACTTCATCTACTGGACGGCGGTGTCGCTGGCGATCCCGCCGCTGGTGGGGGGCCTGGTGACGATGTCCTGGTGGGGGGCGTTCACGGCGTTCTTCTGGGGTTCGCTGGTGCGGGTGGCGCTGCTGCACCACGTGACGTGGTCGATCAATTCGATCTGTCATGCGGTGGGCAAGCGGCCGTTCCGTTCGCGGGACCGCAGCGGGAACGTGTGGTGGCTGGCGGTGCTGTCGTGCGGGGAGTCCTGGCACAACCTGCACCACGCGGATCCGACGTCGGCGCGGCACGGTGTGCTGCGCGGTCAGGTCGATTCGAGTGCGCGGCTGATCCGCTGGTTCGAGCTGGCGGGCTGGGCCACGGACGTGCGCTGGCCGTCGGGGGCGAGGATCGACGCCCGGCGCAGGGACAAGAGCTCGAACGCGGCATGATGGGGGACGTGGCGATCGACGGCAGCAGTACCAGCAGCGACAAGCCCAGGCGAGGACGCCGGGTCCGGATGACGGGCGCCGAGCGGCGCCAGCAACTGCTGGACATCGGCCGCACCCTGTTCGCCGAGAAGGGGTTCGAGGGCACGTCGGTGGAGGAGATCGCGGCCAAGGCCGGGGTGTCGAAGCCGGTGGTGTACGAGCACTTCGGCGGCAAGGAGGGCCTGTACGCGGTCGTCGTGGACCGTGAGATGCGCCAGCTGCTGGACGGGGTGACGGGTGCGCTGACGGCCGGGCACCCGCGGGAGCTGCTGGAGCAGGCGGCGTTCGCCCTGCTGGACTACATCGAGAACTACACGGACGGCTTCCGGATCCTGGTGCGGGACTCTCCCGTGGCGCAGTCGACGGGCACGTTCGCCTCGCTGATCAGTGACATCGCCACGCAGGTGGAGGACATCCTGGGCCTGGAGTTCAAGGCGCGGGGTTTCGACCCGAAGCTGGCGCCGCTGTACGCGCAGGCGCTGGTGGGGATGGTGGCGCTGACGGGGCAGTGGTGGCTGGAGACGCGCCGGCCGAAGAAGGCGGAGGTGGCGGCTCACCTGGTGAACCTGGCCTGGCACGGGCTGGAGAACCTGGAGGCCCGGCCGCGGCTGGTGGGCCACCGCAAGAGCTGAGCCCGCTCGGGGGTGCCCGGCCGTGATCCGCCGGGCGCCCCCTGGGTGCGGGTGGGGCGGCGCCCCGCCACCGGGTCCTCCGGTGGCGGGGCGCCGTCGTGTGCGGTGCTGCCGGCGGGGGCGGGGCCGTGCTCAGTCGCCGGGGAGGGGTTCCAGGAACTCCAGCCGGTTGCCGACGGGGTCGTGCGAGTAGAAGCGCCGGTGGCCCGGCAGGTTGTCGTCCCAGACGACGTCCGCTCCGCGTTCGCGGAGTCTGCCGGCGTACTCCTCGATACCGGTCACGCGCAGTCCGGGGTGTGCCTTGCGGGCGGGCCGGAAGTCCTCCTCCACTCCCAGGTGCAGCTGTACCGCGCCCGCGGCGAACCAGCAGCCCCCGCGCGCGGCGAGGACGGGGGGTTTGGAGATCTCGGTCATGCCCAGGACGCCTTGGTAGTAGGCACGGAGCTTGTCCTCCGAGCCGGGCGGTGCGGCGAGCTGGACGTGGTCGACGGCGCTGAGCACGGTCATGCCTCCTTGCGGGCGATGGCGAAGATCCGGCGGAAGGGGAAGACGGTGCCCCTGGGGCCGGTGGGGTAGGCGAGGCGCAGGGCTTCGCGGTATTCGGCGAGGAACCGTTCGGCGGAGTCGCGGTCGTCGCCGAGGGCGGTGAGCACGGGGCGCAGGGCGGTTCCCTTGACCCAGTCCAGGACGGGGTCGGGGCCCTGGAGCATCTGGTAGTAGGTGGTTTCCCACACGTCGACGGCGCAGCCGAGTTCGGTGAACCGGGCGAGGTATTCGGCGGGTTCGAGGATGTGGATGTAGCGGGCTCCGTGTCCGGCGAGGCGCTCGCGCCAGCGGGGGGTGTCGCAGAGTTCCGCGAGGAGCCGGTGGCTGGGGGCGGTGAAGTTGCCGGGGATCTGGAAGGCGAAGGTTCCGCCGGGCCGCAGGCCGTTGATCCAGGCGGCGAAGGAGCCGGGGTGGCTGGGCACCCACTGGAGGGCCGCGTTGGAGACGATCAGGTCGTAGGTCTCCTCGGGCATCCAGGTCGCGATGTCGCCGGGGCGGAAGTCGAGGTGGCCGCCGCCGGGGGTGGGTCCGGCGTACTCGGCGTCGGCCAGGCGGAGCATCTCCGGCGAGAGGTCGAAGCCGGTGATGCGCGCCTCGGGCCAGCGGTCGGCGAGGAGGGCGGTCACGTTGCCGGGGCCGCAGCCCAGGTCGGCGATGCGGGCGGGGTCGGTGGGGAGCTCGGGTATGCGGGTCAGGAGGTCGAGGAAGGGGCGGGTCCGGTGGCCCGCGTGCCGGAGGTACTGGTGGGGATCCCAGACGGGTGCGGAGGGGGTGGAGCCGTCCATGGCGTGGGGGCGCACGGCCGGTGCGATATCGGAATGCATGTTCGAGCCTCCCTGCTGGCGGGGCGGTCGGAAGCGGAAGCTGTTCCGGCCCCCTCCATGCCCCATGCTCGGTGAGAATATATCTCGATGTCAAGATTCTCGATCTGAAGAGACTTCATGTCGACAGACCCCGTACACTGATCGGCATGGAGGACGAGGTCGACCGACTGGTCGCGGCATGGCGGCGAGAGCGCCCTGACCTCGACGTGGAACCGCTCGAAGTGCTCAGCCGCGTGAGCCGGCTCGCGCGCCACCTCGACCGTGCCCGCAGGCTGGCCTTCTCCGAGCACGGCCTGGAGCCGTGGGAGTTCGACGTCCTGACCTCGCTGAGGCGCGCCGGAGCCCCGTACCAGCTCTCCCCGGGACAGCTGCTCACCCAGACGCTCGTCACCTCCGGCACCATGACCAACCGCATCGACCGGCTGGCCAAGAAGGGCCTCGTCGAACGGCTGCCGGACCCCAGCGACCGGCGCGGGGTGCTGGTGCGGCTGACCCCCGAGGGGCGCGACCGCGCCGACCAGTCCCTGGCGGGACTGCTGGCCCAGGAACGGGCGATCCTGGCCCAGCTCTCCACGGCCCAGCGCGGCGACCTCGCGGGCCTGCTACGCCAGTTGACCGCTCCGTTCGACAACATCCCCGGATAGTTCCGCCGGCCGTACGCCGGCCCGCCGGGCCATGGCCACGGCCGCCAGGGTGGAGTGCACCCCGAGCTTGCCCAGCACGTTCTGCATGTGGGTGCGGACGGTGTGCGGGGACAGGAACAGCCGCGCCGCCACGTCCTTGCGGCCCAGCCCCGCCACCATGCAGCGCAGCACCTCGTGCTCGCGCGGGGTGAGGGACTCCACGAGCCGCTCGCTGTCGGTGCGGTGCTTGCGGGCGGCCGTCAGCTCCCGCAGCACCCCGGTGAGCAGCGCGGGCGCCAGATGGGTCTCCTCGCGCAGCACCCCCCGGATCACGGCGAGCAGCCGCGACAGCGAGCAGTCCTTCGCCACCCACCCGGAGGCCCCGGCCTGCAGGGCGAGGGCGGCGCGGCGGGGGTCGTCCCGCTCGGCGAGGACCACCGTACGGACGCCGGGGTGGGCGGTGCGCACCCCGGCGACCAGCGCGATCCCGTCCGCCGGCGGCGGGGACGGGGCACCCGGCGCCCGCTGGCCGGGTACGGGCAGGACCGCGCCCATGCCCGCGCCGGCCGCCGTACCGGGCGGGCCGGGTGTTCCCGGCGGGCCCGCGGCTCCCGGCACGGCCGGGGGCGCCGGTGCGCCGGCCGCGCCGAGGTCGGCGTCGACGAGCAGCACGTCGAAGCGGCGGCCTTCGGCGGCCGCGCGCTCCAGGCAGCGCTGGGCCGCGGGACCGCTGCCGGCCGCGGACACGTCCACGTCCGGCTCGGCCGCGAGCGCGGCTGCGAGAGATTCGGCGAAGATGCGGTGGTCGTCGACCACCAGGACCCGGATACGAACCACAAAACCCCCAAGGGTCGGGGAACGGACGACTACGGGTACGACGCCCGGCCGGGTGGCCCACGGGCCGCCGCGGCCGCCGCCGCGACTTCTGTGCACCTACCCGGGACCGGACGCCGTACCCGGCGTGTCTCGACCCCTGAATCAACACCGGCCCCCACCGGCGTCACTCATCAGCGTAGGGCGGGCGACGCCCCGTGGTTGGCCGAATAGCAGAAGTTTTCCGAGCGGATTTCGGGTCGCAGGCTCCGCAACGGCCTTCGCGGTGGCCGGATTTCAACTGTCCGGAAG
>NZ_JZWV01000896.1 GCF_000966975.1 Streptomyces katrae
GATTTCAACTGTCCGGAAGCCCGGGAGCGATATTTCCCGACCGGCGCGTGCCCCAGGCAGTTGCACGGGGTCCATTTCACCCGGCGTACGCACGCCGGGCGCCCGCGCAGAGCGCCCGCGCAGAGCGCCCGCCGGACATGCGTGCGCCCCCCGCACCGTTCGGTGCGGGGGGCGCGGCAGGGCGCCGGAGGACCGGCGCACGGGGGGCGCAGGGGGCGCGGGCCCCCGGGGGGCCCAGGCGTCAGGAGCGCTGCCTGCGGGCGAAGTTCCAGGCGTCCGTCACGATGCCGGTGAGGTCCGAGCGGGTGGGGGACCAGCCGAGGCGTTCGTGCGCCGTGCGCGCGGAGGCGACCAGGACGGCCGGGTCGCCGGCCCGGCGGGGGGCGACGACCTCGGGG
>NZ_JZWV01000897.1 GCF_000966975.1 Streptomyces katrae
GTGGCCGGTGACCTTGCGGACCGTCTCGATGACCTCGCGCACCGAGAAGCCGCTGCCGTTGCCGAGGTTGCAGACCAGGTGCTCGCCCGGGGTCGCCTCGCGCAGGGCTGCGAGGTGGGCCTCGGCGAGGTCGGCGACGTGGATGTAGTCGCGTACGCAGGTGCCGTCGGGGGTCGGGTAGTCCTCGCCGAACACCGAGATGGACTCGCGCTCCCCGAGGGCGACCTGGAGGACCAGGGGGATCAGGTGGGTCTCGGGGTCGTGGCGCTCGCCGAACTCCTTGTAGGCGCCCGCCACGTTGAAGTAGCGCAGCGAGACCGCCGCGAGGCCGTGTGCCGCGCACTCCCCCGCGATCATGTGGTCCACCGCCAGCTTGGAGGCGCCGTAGGGGTTGGTGGGGGCGGTCACGGAGGTCTCCGTCAGCGCGCCCTCGGCGGGCTCCCCGTAGGTGGCGGCGGTGGAGGAGAAGACGAGGGTGCGCACCCCGGCCTCGCGCATGGCGGTGAGGAGGGCGAGGGTGCCGCCGACGTTGTTGTCCCAGTACTTGCCGGGGTTCACCACGGACTCGCCGACCTGCGAGGAGGCCGCGAAGTGCAGGACGGCGTCGAAGGACGGGTCCAGGTACCGGGCGGCGTCCTGGATGCGCCCGTTGACGAGGGTGGCGCCCTCGGGGACGCCCTCGCCGAAGCCGGTGGAGAGGTCGTCGAGGACGGTGACCTCGTGTCCGGCCTCCAGGAGATGGGCGGCCACGACACTGCCGACGTATCCCGCACCACCGGTGACCAGGTACTTGCTCACTCGTACTCCTACCTTTCGCGGACGCACGCGGGTGCGCGTGCTGGTGTCTGGCTTACCGGATTCCGCGCTTCCGGGGAAATCGCGCCCGCTCGGGGGCTCAGCCCCCGGCCGGCCGCGGTCCGTCCTGCGGCCCCTGTGGCTCCCGCTGCGCGGGCAGGGCGGCCCGGTCGAGCAGTCCCGTACGGGCGGCCAGCGCGGCCGCCTCCAGCCGGGAGCCCACCCCCAGCTTCATCAGGACCCGCTGGACGTGGGTGCGTGCCGTGCTCGGCGCGATGTCCATGCCGGCGGCGATCAGCCGGGTGTCCTCGCCCTCCGCGACCCGCACCAGCACCTCCACCTCGCGCGGGGTCAGCAGCCGCAGCAGCCGGCTGCCCTCGTCGTCGGGCGGCGCGGCGGGGTTGAGGAGCTCGGCGAAGGCCCCCTGCAGCAGCTGCGGGGAGACGGCGACCTCCCCGGCCCGCGCCTTGGCCAGGGCCCGCTCGACGCCCTCGATGCGCTCGTCCTGGCGTACGTAGCCCGAGGCGCCGGCGGCGAAGGCGGCGGCGATCCCGCGGGGGCTCGGCACCGGCCCGAGAACCACCACGGCGATCTGCGGACGCTCGCGCTTGATCCGCACGACCGGCTCGAAGACCCCCGGCTCCGCGGGGGTGGCGGTGCCGAGCAGGCACACCTCCGGGGCGCGGCTGATGACCAGTTCGGCGGCTCCGGCCGCCGGCGCGGCCGCCGCGAGCACCCGGTGCCCGCGCAGTTTCAGGGCCGAGGCGAGCGCCTCGGCCAGCAGACGGTGCTCGTCGACCACCATGACGCGTACGCCCATCAAGGCTCCCACCCCAGATCCTTCTGACCCGGCAAGCTACACGCTTGTTCGACGGGGTGCGGTGGTTACCGCGCGAAAGCCCCCGATCGGTGGTCACCGGCCGGGGGCTTCCGCGCGTGTCCGCGCGCTGTTCGTACGGGTGTCAGTTCGCGGCGAAGGAGATGAACAGGTAGTCCTTCTCCTTGTCGGAGTACGGCTTGCTGGCCAGGCTCTCGGACATGAACAGGCGGCCGTTGTGGTAGCGGATCTCGGAGCGGTCCGGGGCGAAGCCGGCCTCCTGGTCCCGGCCGGCGGCCGGGTTCTGCATCAGCAGGGTCTCCTTCATCGTCTTGCCGTCCAGGCTGACGACCTGCCCGCCGTTGTCGTACGGGGGCACCTTGTAGGCGATGATGTTCGACCCGTCCATGCGCAGCGGGTACATGACGTACTTCTCGCCCGCGTCGGCGCGGTCGCTGGTGGCCTTGCCGGTCTCCAGGTCGAAGGAGACGATCTCGTTGGTGCGGCCGGTCGGCGACGAGCCCTGGTGCTCGTACGAGGGCAGGTAGACCTTGCCGTTGCCGACGACCATGTTGGTGCACTGCTCGACCTCGGTGGCCGGACAGCGGGGCGCGTAGCTGCCCGCGGAGAGGCCGATGCGGGCCTTGAGCTGGCCGGCGTCGTCGAGGACGAAGAGGTCGCTGACGTTGGTGGCGTTCTTCGCGGTGTTGCCGACGTTGGCGGCGATGACGAGCGGCTTGGTGGAGATGATGCCGGCCCACTCGATGCCCGCGGAGAGCTTGTACGAGTACTTGGGCGCGCCGCTGACGGGGTCGAGGGCCTGCGCGTAGAGGGTCTCGTCGGAGTTGCCGCCGCACTTGCGGAGCACGGCGAGGGCCTCGCCGCCCCCGTAGCCGAGGTCGTAGCAGCCCTGTGCGTCGGTCTTGGGGGTCCACAGGGGCTTGCCGTCGGCGAGGTTCCAGGCGGCGCCGCCGTAGAGGCCGCCGGCGGCGACGGTCTGGCCGCTGAGGGTGATCTCGGTGAAGGCCACCGGCTTGTCGCCGCCGGTGGCGGACTTGGCGGTGGACTTCCACACCATCTTCCCGGTGTTCAGGTCGATGACGCCGGCCTGGGTGCACTGGGGGTACTTCTTGTCGGCGGTGGGCGGGCCCTCCTCGAAGAGGATGGCCGTCTTGTTGTCGCTGATGTGCTTGGTGGCCCCGCAGACGTTGGCGCCGAGCGGGAGTTCCCACTTCTTGCCGCCGTCGACGAGGTTGTAGCCGACGACCTTGCCCAGGTCGGACTTGACGTAGGTGGTGTCGGTCAGCCAGGAGCCGTCGACGCCGATCACCTCGGAGCCCGGCACCTGGGTGGTCGCGCTGACCAGGGGCTTCGACTTGGGGTTGGCCGGGGGCTTCTCGCTGCCGGCCAGGGCGGGGGCCTTGGGGTCGGGCGAGCCGCTCGCGGAGACGGCGGGCGGGTTGTCGCCGCCGCCGTCGCCGGAGGTGTACCAGAAGCCGCCGCCGATGATGAGGGCCATGGCCAGGACGGCCGCGCCGACGATCAGCAACTGGTTGCGCACGTCGTTGCCGCCGCCCGCGCCGCCCGTGGCGGGCTGCGGTGCGGTGGGGGCCTGGACGGTGCTCGGCTGGGGCGGCTGCTGCGGGTAGCCGTAGCCCGGCTGCTGCTGCGGGTACCCGTAGCCGGGCTGTGCGCCGGGCGGGGGCACGGCCGGCTGGGCGGGCTGGGTCGCGGCGTGCGCCTGCGGGGCCTGCGGCGGGGTGCCGGGG
>NZ_JZWV01000898.1 GCF_000966975.1 Streptomyces katrae
TTGTTGATGCACCGCTCGACGGTGTTCCGCTGCTTGTAGGTCTCGCGGTCGAAGGCCGGCGGGCGGCCGCCGCGACTGCCGAGCCGCTTTCGGTTGGCCGTCTGGTCGGCGGGCTGCGGGATCACCGCCCGGATCCCGCGCCGGCGAAGATGGCGGCGGATTGCCCGGGATGAATAGGCCTTGTCGGCCAGGACCGCATCCGGCGTGACTCTGGGACGGCCGATCCGTCGGGGCACCCGTAATCGGGCCATGACCTGCTCAAATGCGGGTGCGTCACCGGCCTGCCCGGGCGTGACGACGAACGCCAGCGGCCTGCAGCGGCCGTCCGCGGCGAGGTGGACCTTCGTCGTCAGTCCGCCGCGGGAGCGTCCGAGGGCATGGTCGGCCGGCTCGCCGGCCGGAGCCCCTTTTGACGGGCCCCAGCGGCGTGCTGGTGGGCGCGGACGATCGTGGAGTCGACCGCGACGACCCAGTCCAGGTCGCCCTCGGTGTCGGCCTGGGCGAGCAGGGCGGTGAAGACCTTCTCCCACGTCCCGTCCGCGGCCCACATGCGCAGCCGGTTGTGGGCGCCCTTCCACGAGCCGAAATGCTCGGGGAGGTCCATCCACGGCGTCCCGGTGCGGTACTTGAA
>NZ_JZWV01000899.1 GCF_000966975.1 Streptomyces katrae
CCGATGATCTGAAAGAAACGGCCTAGCCGATTGAGCATGTGCTGCGACGGGGCGTGGGTGTGGTAGATGCGGGTTGCGCTGGCGCCACGTGTGAGAAGGACGCGGTAGGTGTTCAGCGCGTAGCGCAGGTATTCCTCGGGCGGCAGGTGCTTGAGGGTGTTGTCGTGGCTCCGTTCGGGGTGTGCGACCCAGCGGTCGTCCTCCCAGGTGAGGTCGTCGCCGATGATGACGCCGGCGTGCTGGTACTCGAGGCCTTGGGCGGTGTAGACGCAGCCGATCTGCTGGTGTCCGCCCCTGTGGCTGGCCCAGAGCCGGCTGGCCGGCGCTGTCACGATGCCGTCGGGGGTGATGACGCGCGTGGCCGCGTTCCAGGCGGCCTGCCAGAGTCGGTTCGTGCCCGTGGCCGGATCTCTGTGCTCGATCCTGACCTCGGGCTTCAGGATCCCGTTCTTGCGTACCGTGCGGTCCCAGGTCCAGCAGAACCCAGCGGCGGTGCGGGCGAGGATCCCGTTGCGGGTGGAGGTGTCGATCCACTGCTGGAGGGCGAAAGGGTCGGGGGCGGTGTCGAGGTCGTATCCTTCGGGGCCGGACCACGGCGCCGGGGTGCCGTAGAGGAGAGCGTCGACCCAGTCGGTGTAGGCCTTCGAACCCCTGCAGCGGAACGATTCCCGTAGCTCGTGCGCGCGGTGGCGGCGGCCGTGCCGGTGGGCGATCCGGCGGATGTCCTCGACGGTGAAGCCTTCTCCGGGCCGGATGACCTGCCGTTCGTCCAGGAAGACGACCACGATCGGGACGCGGGCTATCAGCCGCTCCAGCGTCGCGGCGGGCGAGTGCCGGTCGTGGGCCAGGCGCTGCGCTTCGTCGAGGATGACGACGCGGGCACGGCCGGCGGCCGAGTCCAGGGTGTGCGTGGACGGGAAGTCGCGATGAGGGTCTTGCCGCTGCCGGGTCCACCCTGAACGGTGATCACGGTTCCAGGCCCGCCGGGGTCGGCAGCCAGGGCGGCGACGCGGTCGCGGACCTCGACGTAAGCGTGCTGCTGGCTGCCGACGAGCGCGAACGAGGACTTGCCGAACAGGCTCTGCGCGATCCGCTGCTGCAGACCGGCTGAGGGCGTCCACTCGATCCCCTCGAAGGACCGAACCAGTCCGTCTTCGGCCGGAGACACGTCGGCGCACCCCAACAGTCCGGCCAGAGCCTCCCCGTCCGCCTGGAGGTCCTCACGGCCCAGTACCGGAACGGGATCGGCCCCAGCACTGCTCGGTCCGAGGGCGCGCACGTCTTCCTCTGAGGCGTTGTGAAGTACCACACGAGCCCGTATCTCCAGCGATGGGGCGTCCGCGGGTCTCCAGTCGTCGAAGAAGGCCCGGTACGAAGCGATCTGAGCGACCGGGTGCACCACCACCTCACCGTCCGAACGCCGCACCATCCCTGCGCTGACCGGAACTGAGCCGGCCCACTGTTTCAACTCCACCAGGACCACGACCAGCACTCCGTCCGCCCGCTGACCGAGCAGCAGGGCGTCGATCCGCCGCGCGGCGCCCGGGGTCCCGTACTCCAGGTACAGGCGTAATCCGCCGAGTCCGGCCCGCTCCAGGGCGGCAAACAGCGGTGGCCACGAGTTGCGCCAACTGCGCTGCTCGCTCGCATCGGGCGTTCCGAACCCGGCCGCCGTGTATCGCCGGACACACTCTGCGAAGAACGCCGGATCCTCCCGCAGTGCGCTGGCCAGCTCGGCGACCGTCCCGGCCGCCACACATGCGACCCGGCCCTGCTGATTCCCGTACCACCCGGCCGAGTCGCCGGCGATAACCCCGTGAACCATTGCCATCCTCCGTCCACCGCCTGCCCGGATCTCCTGACGGCATCCGCTGCTGACCGGCCCCCAGGCACCGGGGCAGCCGCAGGGCGGCGCCGCCCCTGTCTTGACGTCGGTAAAAGTACGCCAAGACGGAGTCCTGGTCCCATAGAATCCCAGGTCAAGTAGCATGCTCCCCGCGCCTGCGGGGATGACCCCCACTCCAAGGTCGCTATTGAGACGCAGAGCGCATGCTCCCCGCACCTGTTGCGGGGATGACCCCACCTCCACGTATTGGTTCGCGGCGGTGGCGATGACGCTCCCCGCCCCTGCGGGGATGACCCCAAGGCGATGACAGCGGCGAAGAAGTACGCCTCATGCTCCCCGCACCTGTGGGGATGGCCCCTGCACATTGCGCGGGTGTTGGGAAGTGCTGGACTGCTTGGTGAAACATGCCGGGATCAGCCCAAGCTGGCAATGGACGTCCAGTACCTGGGCGTCCGCCCCGGGGCAAGAGAGGTGAGCGTCGCCCCCGAGAGAGGCTCGTGGCCGAGTCAGGCCGTTGCCGTCAGCCATGCCAGGAGGCGCCGCAGGGTCAGGGATGCCGTGGGGTCCCGGTTTGCTGGGGCACGTGCTCGGTCAGGTCCGATCGGATACGGGCTGGAATGCCTGAACCGCTTGCTGTTGTTCGCCGTCCGCAGGTTCTGCGCCGTCCCGGGGTTCTTCCCGCGGTTCGGCGGAGGCCATCATGGACGGGTGAATCCTCGTGACCTCGACCTCGTCATCGCCGCCGTCCATGCTGTCGGCCCTTGTCCTGCCGGGGAGGAGGCTGCCTGGACCGACCAGGTACGTGAGCGCGCGGTGAGCCTGTACGTGCTGGGTGACACGGTGGCCCAGGACATCGCCCGGCTGGACGCGGCGAAGCAGTTCACGGCGACGCTGCTGGACGTACGGGTCGAGGCGAAAGCACACGCGGGGTGCTGATCCTGCGCAACACCTCGGGCGAGCTGGAGCAGCCGATCCGCACCGACCGCGGTGACTCCGAGGCCGGGCGGGCCATGATCGAACGTGCCCGCGCGCTGGTCGGGCACCGGGTCCGGGTCTACCGGCTTAACGAGCGGATGGCGTCCAACGCCAAGCTGGAGGTGCGCATCGTCGTCCACCTCGCCGACTACGGGCTCGACACCGACCCGATCCACGAGAACTCCGCCAAGCAGAACGTCCTGGCCGCGGCGGAGGGCGACACCGCTGTGGCGCAGCACGCCTGGGCAGAGGCGGGCCTGCCGGAATCGGGCTCCGTGACGGTACGACAGCTCGCCGACGCCCTGGCCCGCCTCCCGCACGCCAACGGCTGACCCCCCGTCGAGGCCGGCCCGGGCCTCGGCGGGTCCGGTGTCGGGATTCTCGTACGGTCGTGCACTACTGCCGGGGATGCCGCCTGGGTAGCTGCGGTGGTACTCGTTGATCTCATCACTAGTGTGGGTGTTGACGAGCGCGTCACCGCGCTCCTGGCTCCCACAGGCGCGAGCCCTGTCCGACCTGA
>NZ_JZWV01000900.1 GCF_000966975.1 Streptomyces katrae
GCCCTGTCCGACCTGATCCGACCCGTACGCCGGCGCGACCGAACGGAACTCGTGAAGGTGGCGGCCGCATGACCTTGAGATGGCTGGAGACGGAGGGCGGCCCGTTCGTCGTGGTCCCACACACCTGGCTGCCGCACTGGTCGAGAAAGGTGGGCGCGTACGACCGGGCCTGCGCGGTGATGGATTTCGTCGGAGTCTTCGCACTGCCTGGCGGGGCCGAGGCACTGGTCCTCGAGGACGAACCACTCCCTACGGCCTACCCCCCTGAGTATCAGGTCCTCGTCCGCTGGTGCTACGCGGAGAGCGAGGATGGTGTCGCCGACATCATCCGGGCAGGCCTTCCCGCCGCCGAGTGGGAGGAAGGCCCGACCTGCACTGAATACTTCCGGTACTTCCGGTGCCTTCGTGATGTTCGACGCCGCCTACGGAGGCACCGAGGCCGGGACACTCACGGACAGCGCCGTCCTCGGACTCGCCGGTGGCCCCTACCGGGTGGATTCGGCAAGCACCGACCCCGATGACCTGAGGTCCTTTCGCATGCACCGATTCGCCGAGATGGCCTGACTCCGAGGGTGCAGGGCTTTTGGGGCACCACTGCCGGGTCGCTGAAGCCGGATCATTGTGCCTGAGAGTTGGAACCCGGCCCGGTCGGCGAGCGATCTTTTGATCTCCGCTGGGTTCGCCCACGACACCCTCGGGGTGCCGGCAATCCCGTCCATGATGAGGGCGGTTGTCACCGCCTCGAGGCTCCCGCCCTGACATAGGGCTCCCCTCGAGGGTGCTGGGCCCTTCGCTGTACCCGGCGTCTCGGGGTTCCCACACACTCCGCACCTCCGAACTCCACCACATATCTGGCACACCGCTCGCGTCGCTGGGCTGAATTGATCCAGCGAAGGGGTGCCCGGCCGATGCTGCGGCGGCAGGTCAAGGCCTCCGAGGCGAGATCGCCTGCTGATGCGCCGGCGATCACGAGGTCAGCGACGCGTTACACGATGCTGCGCCATGCACGAATGCGGCCGGGCCCTCAGCGTCGCCTCCTGGCCCGTGAGCAAGTCGGTGTGGACGGCGTCCTGGAGGAGGTTGGTGGCCTCCTGCGATGAACGGGGTACTTCCCAGACTGCGGCTTGGTGGTGGCGCTTCAGTTCGGCAGTGCGCTGCAGTGAGTCCAGCCTGCCAGTCGCGAGCAGTGCAGTCGGCGATGTATATCCGTTATGCCGGAATCGGCGATAGTGCTTCAGGAGGAGCCTTCGCCGCTCTAAAATGGCAGGTCAGTTAGTCTGCTCCCCGTGCCCGCGGCCCCTCCCCCCGGGCGTGGAGATGGTCACCCTCCCCCTGCTCCCCGCGCCCGCGGGGATGACCCCGACATGGAAATTGATCAGCAGCGGGCCGTGGTCTGCTCCTCGCGCCCGCAGGGATGACCCCTGGCAGGCGTCCATCCCGCACAGCCTCCCCCCTGCTCACCGCGCCCGCAGGGATGACCCCCACCGAGCCGGACACCAGCGCGGCAAGGACCCCTGCTCCCCGCGCCCGCGGGGATGACCCCGCAGTACACGACCGCAAGCCGGAGCAGTGGGCCTGCTCCCCGCGCCGGCGGGGATGACCCCGCGCACAACCCGGTCCCGCCGGACGACAGCTACTGCTCCCCGCGCCCGCGGGGATGACCCTGAACTCCACGAACACTGCACTGTCGGGGACGTCTGCTCGCCGTGCCCGCAGGGATGACCCTCTGCCTCGCAGCGATAGTTGTCACCTGGCAGCGCAATCTGTCACCGCACGACCGTTCGCCTTCGTCGATGGCCGGCGTCTGTTGTCCTGTCGCAGTGAGCCTGTGGGATTCTCACCGCTTCTCGTTCGTGCTGTCGGATTCTCACTGCATCGCGCGTTGAGTGACGACGTTTGCCCCGTAGGTGGGTTTTGAGCCCGTCCTCCTGGCCCTGGAGGGCGGGGCTTCGTTGTGCGGGGGCTGTCGCACTCGCGCACGCCCCCGTCGTGCCGTGTAGTCGTTTCCCCGCTCCTGGGTAGGTTGCCGTGTACCGACACTGGGGAGGGCACATGCTGAAGAAGATCGCCGCCATGGGGGCGGCTGGTGTGCTGTGCTGGGGACTGAATACGGCTCCGGCGAGCGCGGCGGCCACGATGGAGTACGTGCACATCGAGAGCGTCGCGGACGTGGGTGAGTGCCTGGACTACCGGTCCGACTGGGGGCCGTACACGACGACGTGCAACGAGGGCGCGTACCAGACGTGGCTGATGTCCCCGTACGCGGAGACGGAGACGGAGCTGCGGCAGAATGCCGGGGCGCGGCTGTGTCTGGTGGCGCGCAACGGGGTGCCGGTGATGCGGGACTGTATCGCCGGGGACCAGGCGGCGCTGTGGACGCTGCATGATGGCGGCGGGGCAGGGTGGCAGCTGGTGAACAAGGCGACGAAGACGTGTCTGGTCGCGGGATCCGACGACCATCACCGTGTCGGCATGAACACGTGCTCGACCGGGGGCTCGCGGAGTTGGATCCTGTACACCTGACCATACTGGAGTCGGTCATCCCCTACGACACCACGAGTTCAACCTCGGTAGCCCGGGACCATGATCAGCCTCAGCCACCTTGCACCGTGGTAGGACACCAGGGCACATACCGGAGGTTCTGCCTCCATCGAGAGCGCGATTTCCTCGAAAGCCAGGTGGTCTGAGAATCCGGAGCCGCCGACTTCTCAGACTGCCTGGCATACCGCCAGGTCAACGGCTGGTCAGCTGACAGATGCCCTTCGACAGGACATCTGTACGACGCTCCGGTCACGGACTCGCGCGTATGTCGGCGTGGTGACAACTACGGCTGCCGAACATGCCATTGGTGACAGCAAGCTCGTGCATCTGGTGACAGATGGCGTTGAGATTCCGGCGCGGAGCCGCAGGTCAGCTACTGGCACTGGTGACAACTACCGTTGCGAGGCGCGGACCCCTCACGCCACAGCTCGACGTCGTGGGGGTCCGCCTGCTCCCCGCGCCCGCGGGGATGACCCCCGGATCCCCCCCCGCGCATGCCCTCGCCCTGGCCGGACGGTTCTGCTCTCCGCACCCGCAGGAAACACCGGTAGTCACGGCAACTGGCCGCGGTCCACCCCTGCCGCGGTCGGACCAGCTGGTGCCGCTGCCTCAGCTCCTCCTCGGTCTCCTGGGCAACTGGTTCACCCTGGATCTCCCGTGATTGGGTCCGGCACCGTTGGGCCAGCCGATACATGGGCGTCGGACTGTTTCGCAGGCGACGTGTCGCAATTGCCAAGCCCCCGGGTCACGGACCGGTGGTGCCGCGTCCATCGGGCGGGCCGGCAGTGGAAGCGGCTTGGTCGCCGTGCGAGCGGCTGGGACAGGTCGGGGATTTTAGGTTGGGCGGCTTTCGACATGGCCCCCGCGGCTCCCCGGCGGTGGCCAAGGCTCGCGTCGCATCGACCGCACCCGCGCGGGGGTACGGCTTCAGCCGGTACAGGCATGGGCCGTTGTCGTGCGGGGATGTCCCTCCTTCAAGGGTGAGTGCACCGTTGTGCATGTGCCGGGGGCGGGTCGGGGTCTGAACGAGTGGTGGTGCTGTTTCGCCTTGCCACATCGGCGGCCAAGACGCCTTGCCCGCCGATGGTGATGGCGGACTCCAGGAAAGGGAAGCCGGGAACTCCGCCGCTGCCCTCCAAGCCGTTGCTCGAGGCGATCCCGGCGCGGACCGGCTTTCCTGGCCCCTGCCGGCAGTAGCCGATGGAGCCCGCGCGATTCCCCCCAGAAGATGCCAGACGTCAATGCGCTGCTGGCCCGAACCGGCGCCTATATGCCGACGGCGTGATGCCGGTCTCGCGGCGCATCAGGGTGCGCAGATTGGCGGCGGTGCCGAGGCCGCTGCGCCGTGCTACGACCTCGAACCGGGACTCGCCCCGTTCGATCAAGCGGCACGCCAGGGCCAGCCGTTCCCCCGTGAGCCACGACAGAGGCGTTGTGCCCAGCTGCGCCTGGAAGCGGCGGTGCAGCGTAGCGGGACTGACCGCCGCACGTGCCGCGAGGTCAGACACGGTGAGCGGCGAGTCCAGCCGTTCCTGGGCCCAGGCCATGACCGGTGCCAGGGACTCGTCCGGCAGGTCGGGTACGGGACGCTCCACGAACTGCCGTTGCCCGCCGTCCCGGTGCGCCGCGAAGACCAGGCGCCGGCTCACGGAGTTGGCGATCTCCGCTCCGTGGTCGCGGCGGACCACATGCAACCCGAGATCGAGCGCGGCCGCACTGCCCGCCGCGGTGAGGATGTCGCCGTCATCCACGAACAGCACGTCCGATTCGAGCCGGACCGAGGGGAAGCGGGCCCGGAAGGAATCCGCCCACTGCCAGTGCGCGGTGGCCCGCCGCCCGTCCAGGACTCCGGCCTCTGCCAGGGTGAAGGCGCCGCTGCAGAAGCCGATCAGGCGTGCACCGCGGGCGTGCGCCCGGCGGACGGCGTCGAGTACGGCGGGACGGCGGGGCACTTCGGTGTCCGGGCGGTTGGGGACGATCAGGGTGTCCGCCGAGTCGGCCGCTTCCAGGCCGGCGACTCCCGTGAGCGTGAAGAATCCGTCCCGCATCAGAGTGCGGGGCTCGGGGGCACACAGCCTGAAGTCGTAGAGGTCACGGCCGATCTCCGGTCTGCGCAGGCCGAAGACCTCGGTCGCGCAGCCGAGCTCGAAGGGGTTCGAGTTCTCGTCCACGATCACGACGACCCGGTGTACGGCCGCCGTGTGAGCTGCGTGCGAGGATTCTTTCGGCATGTGCAATTCCTAGCACTCACTGCTGCCGTGCGAAACGGCTCAGGATGAGCCCATGAGCAGCGAACCCATCCTCCTGAGCAAGGCCCTGGCCTCCTTCGACGCCTTGTGGAGCCCCCGCATCGTCACGCGCGTCAACGACTACGACGTCCGCATCGCCAAGGTCGAGGGCGAACACATCTGGCACGCCCACGACGACACCGACGAGTTCTTCCTGGTACTCGACGGCGAACTGCACATCTCCCTGCGCGAGCCCGACGGGGAGCGCACCGTCCTGCTCCCGCAGGGGGCGGTCTTCACCGTCCCCCGAGGCACGGAACACAAGCCGCACGCCCCGTCCGGCGCGGCGATCCTCATGTTCGAACCCACCGGGACGCCGACCGTGGGCGATCGCCACGACGAGGTCCCGGACCACGTCGACTCGACGATCGGACACGCACTCGACAACGCCTGACCCGGCGGGCTTCGGAACGCCCTCAGCCCTCACCCCTTTCCCGCGGTCTGTAAAAGGACACAAGGGCGCACCTATCCCCGGCACCACCCCGCAGTGCAAGCAGCGAGCAGAGAGATGCAGGGAAGAGGGAGGACGAGAGCCGTAACGGCGCTCACGCTCCCGGGCGTCGGGAGACCACCCACGGGCAGGCGCCGGGAACCGCGCATTCGTCAGGCAGAGTGTGTCGATGAGCACCGACCTGCCCTTCTTCCGTTATCACCCGGATCCTCTCGCGACCGGGTCCCTCCGCGCGGCCACTGAGACGTGCGTCTGCTGCAAGCGCGACAGGGGGTGGATCTACACGGCCACCTTCTACACCGCTCGCGATGTAGACGGACGGTTCTGCCCGTGGTGCATCGCGGACGGGAGCGCTGCCGACCGCTTCGCCGGTGAATTCACCGACCCCTACGGGCTCGACGGTGTCGGCGAGGACGTCTTGCACGAGGTCACTCGCCGCACCCCCGGTTTCCACGCCTGGCAGGATCCGCACTGGCTCGTCCACTGCCAGGACGCGGCCGCCTTCGTGGGCGAGGTCGGATACCCCGAGCTGGCGGCGCATCCGGAAGCTCTCGACCAGCTACGGACCGACCTGCGCCTCGACGGCTGGCATGACGAGACCCGGCTTGAGCTCTTCCTGACCAGCTTGGGCCAAGGGGCGACCGCCATGCTCTTCCGCTGCACCGCCTGCGGCACCCACCTCGCCTACGCCGACCCGTCCTGAAGACCGTAAGGGCGGAGCGCTCCCTCCCGCCCCGGGCTGCCGGCCCGGCCCCGTCCGACAGCACTCCGGCGCGGATCAACCACTGTGAAGGCGATGAGGACCCGGGCGAACCGTGCCACTGGGACGTGTCAGTGAGTGAATCTGGTGTCACTGACCTGACTGTTGCTAGCCTCGGTCGCGGAGAGCGCCCGGCCGGTGCCCGGGCCCACCTGGAGGAGCCCGCCCCCATGACCCGCACCCGCCGCAACCTCTGGTTGCACAAGGGGAACTACCGGCGCCTGGCCGACGGCGACACGTTCCTGACCCCCTCGCAACTCCTCGAGCTGCTCCTGACCGGCTACATCGAGGGCCACATCGGAGTCACCGTGCCGGAGCGCGCCTCGCGTGCGCCCGGCCGCGGCCGCGTCGTCGTCGCCCTCGACGACGACGTGTTCGCCCGAGTCGAGGCCGGAGCCGGCGAGGGCCGTACCTCCCTCGTCATCGACACCCTCATCGAGGCGTACCTCGCGGGAGGCATCACCATCACCCTCCACGCCACCACCGACGCCACCCAGCGCGCCGCCACCCTCACCGTCGAACCCGTCGAACCGCCCGCCGAGAACGACGCCGCCGCAGCCTGACCCGGAAGGAGCACCACCGTGAGCGCCCTGCCCCAGCAACACGAGCCCGAGCCCCTGCCCCGTACCGCCAACGCCATCGCCGCCGCCCTGAACCCCACCCGCAAGGGCACCTTCCTCGAGGAACTGCTCGCCGCCCAGGCCGGCGCCGACATGCTCGCAGTGATGGACCGCTGGTACCTGCGGGCCGTCGCCGACTCCACCCGCACCGACGCCGACCGCCCCCAGTCCGCCGCC
>NZ_JZWV01000901.1 GCF_000966975.1 Streptomyces katrae
GACGCCGACCGCGCCCAGTCCGCCGCCCTCCGCACCGGCGACCGCACCGGTGTCCGTCCCCTCGACGAGGTCCTCACCGCCCTCGGCACCGGCCGGTGAGCCACGGCCTGAGCGACCAGGCCGCCGCCGTCCTCGGCGTCATGGCCGACAAAGCCCCCGAGGTGTTCGCCGCCACGGTGCGCTTCCTGCCGGCCATCACTGCCGCGCACGAGGCCGGCACCGTCCCGCCCGGCGCCACCCCCACCGACCAGTGGGGCGACGTCTTCGACACCGCCGTGCCCGGCGCCCCCGTCATCGTCGAATGGTTCAGCGG
>NZ_JZWV01000902.1 GCF_000966975.1 Streptomyces katrae
TCGACATCGCCGTGCCCTGCGCCCCCGTCATCGCCGAATGGTTCAGCGGCGACCCCGAGTCACTCACCATCACCCGCATCACGTGGCTGGAGACCGGCGCATGAGCGTCGGTTGTGCTGTTGCGGTGAGGGCGGCGTGGTAGGCAGCGTCTTCGGACTCGATGCCGCCGCCGAGAACCTGTAGACCACTCACGGACGTAACCCCCGGGTCAGGGCATCGGCTGGCCCGGGCGGCCGAGGAGAGCCCCGCTGACGGATTCAGCAGTGAGGTTCGTCCGCATATCCCGAATCGATGAAAGTCCTTCAGAACGCCAGCTGCCGCACTGA
>NZ_JZWV01000903.1 GCF_000966975.1 Streptomyces katrae
CTGCCGCACTGAAAGTTGCAGGTTAAGAAGCCTGCTCCCCGCACCCGCGGGGATGACCCCTGGGTGTGGAACAAGATCAAGGGTGTCTGGGACTGCTCCCCGCGCCCGCGGGGATGACCCCACCTGGATGACCTTCGAGGTCGATGTCACGCCCTGCCCCGCACCCGCGGGGATGACCCCTCGCGGCCTATGACGGCCAGGAGCATGACCGACTCCCCGCACCTGCGAGGGTGACCGCTACCATGCCCCCTCACCCCTGCCGAGCGGCGTGGCCTGACCCCGCTGCTGCGGTCTCACGTCCGGCCCTACGGGGAGGTGGACCTGGCTGCGGACTCCCGCCTGCACCTCGCTGCAGGCTCGACCTTTCCCCGCTCTCCTAGCGCTGCGGACGTCGAGCAGTCGGCGCTGACCCGCACAGCTCCGTGAGCCCCTGCTTTTCATCACCGCAGTCACCTCCGTAGGGCGAGATGAGGCCGGCTTCGATGGTTCGGGAACCGAAGGGGGAATCGCGCCGCACGGCTGACGAGGCGGCACAGATAACCTGCGCGAGTGAAGCGGATTCAACGTGCCGCCGGCGCGGTCATCGGCTCAGCGGTGGGTGACGCCCTGGGTGCCCCCTTCGAGTTCGGTCCTCAGGGAGTGTTCTCCGCGCGGTTTCCCACGCCCGGTGCCGGTGGCGAGATGTGCGGAGGCGGCGGCTGGGACCCCGGCGAGGCCACTGACGACACGCAGATGGCCGTCCTGGTCGCCGACTCCCTGCTGGAACGAGGCGGACTGGATCTGCCGGACATCTTCGCCCGCTTCCAGCGGTGGGCAGCAGCAGAGCCGAAGGACATCGGCCTCCAGACCGAGGACGTCCTGACCAACGGCATGCCCTGGGACCTCGCCGCCGCGTTCCACTTCCAGGTCAATCAGCGAGCAGCCGGAAACGGCTCCTTGATGCGGGCGTCGACCTCCGCGGTCCACTTCGCCGCCGCAGGCCAAGAAGCCACCATGGAAGCGGCCCGCCGCATCGCTGCACTCACCCACGGGGACCGCGCGGCCTGGGAAGGTACCGCGATCTTCCACGAACTCATCCGCGTCACGTTCGAGGACAGAGATCCCCTCACCGCGCTGCCGGACGTACTGGCTCTCGTCCACCCCGACCACCGCGGCCGCTACGCCACAGTCCTCACTCCCGACTGGCACCCCGATCAGGCCACCGAGTTCAACGGTGCCGTCTGGCCCTGCCTGGGCTCCGCCGTCTGGGCCCTGCGCACCACCACCACCTTCGAAGACGCGATACGCGCGGCGATCGACCTCGGCGGCGATACGGACACCGTCGCCGCAGTGACCGGAGGCCTCGCGGGGGCCTACCACGGGCTGGACGCGATCCCCGCCCACTGGACCCAGCCGCTCCATGTCCCCCTTCCCGGATTCGACGGAAGAGTGCTGCACCTGCCAGACCTGCTCCACCTCACGCACCGCCTCGGAGGCTGAACCGGTTCGTGCCCTCCGACCGGGGCTGTTCTGCTGCCGCGCAGATGTCTGGGCCCTCCGGTCAGAAGACCATCCAGTGACCACCGAAGACCGCTTGAAGAACAATTGCCACTCCGCGGTCAACCAGTGCGAACAGGGCGAGAATCAACATGGAGACGATTGTGAACTGGCCGACCGGATGTCTGAGAAAACGACTCCAGGACGACCGCGGGATCTTCATGGTCTCCACCTTTGCCCACGACAGCGGGGTACGTCAGCGGAATCGGAAGCTCAGCGGGTTGGAGCAGTGACCGTCGGCTCCAGGTGCGTGCCTTGCCGGTCGGCGCAGGGGCTCGGGCCAGGGCAGGAGAACGCGGCATCATTGCGAAGGGTCAGCGGTACTCGCCGCCGCCGAGCCGGGACAGCCGGTGGCCGTGAGCCAGGGGGCGGCTTCGGCGAGCCGGTTCAGGTTGGTGGGGGCCAGGGCGGGGTCGGTGGTGGTGGTCGAGGGCGGTGGCGAGGATGCCGATGGCCATGTCATTGCCGTGGTCGCGGGCGGCAAGGTGGCTGCCGCACGTGCCGCAGAAGCCGCGGGCGGTCTTGCCGGGGTGGGTGTCGAACCAGTTCGGATCCGTCCCGGTCCACTTCAGCCCGTCCATGGGGAACCCGACCCACCACTGGAACGGTGCGCCGGAGCGTGTCGAGCAGTGCGTGCAGGCGCAGATTTCCCTGTCAAGTCCTTGTGTTCAGGGTTCAGGGTCGCGCCGAAGGTAGCCTCTGGGTGACCTACCACCGCGCCACTCGGGGAGCGGCCCTGCTCGCTGGCACAGCTGACTTATTTTGCTAAAGTAGGGCAGGGCCACATTAGTTCGCAGGAATTCCGGCCGTGCAGCTTCCTAATCGAAGACGTTGAGCACGCGTCCCCGGATCTTGCGTTGCTCGAGCTTGAGGTGTGACAGGCGAAGTTCACCGATGGCAGTGGTCCTGGCGAGTTTGGGGGTCTCCCAGAACATCTTCATCCACTCCGGATGGGTGACTTCCCAGAGATAGATCGCGAGGTTTTCCCTGAGGAGTTTGGTGAGCTTCTTGCCGTTGAGGATGCGTTCGCGGACGTCGATGTTCTGGCGGGGGCCCAGGCACTGGACGGCGGTGAGAAGATCCTCGCTGTCCAGATGGTCCGGCGGGATCTCTCCAGCTTCTTGGAGGGCGTCTGCGAGCTCTCGGACCTGCTGAGGTGCGGGAAGGTCCTTGGCGGAGTGGAGGGCCAGCATGGCGGCCACTGAGTCGGTGCTGGTGGGCCGCATGACGCGGCCTTCGAAACGGACTCGCTGCGCCCATTCGACGGCTTCGATCTGCCGTAGCTGTCCGGTGAGCTCGGCGATGTTCTCGTCTGCCAAGGCGGCGGCGCCGGCGGGCGTGCCAGGGCGGGTGTCGCCGTCGTAGTGCGTCCAGGAGGGATTTCCTGCTCCCCAGGAGAGTGCCCGCGTGGTGACCATGGTCTGCCAGAGGCGGGCAACGGTCAGCGCGTCCTCGCGCGGGTCGTTGTCGCCCCGCTCGGGAGACATGCCGTGCATGCCGCCGCCCGGCCGAAGCCCGGGGCGGAAGACGGCTGGGCCGGCTTGGCGCGCGGATCGCGGAGGTTCGCCTTCGCCAGCGCGGCCAGACCGCAGCCGGTGGGGTAGCGCTTGCCGCGAATGCGATGAGCGAAAGCGAGCGTGTCGACGGTCCGCTTGAGCAGGGAGTCTGGGACGTCGGTGACCATGGCGGCTGCGCGAAAATCGGCGGTTAGGATGCCGTGGCCGATGACTAGCCGCTTTCCGTGCAGAGCGTTGATCAGGCGGCTGGCAGGGCGGGGTCCTTCGATCAGTTCTTGTCCCGTGACGCGGAGTTCGGCCCCGCTCCATTCGGCATGGACGAGCCCGGCCCGGCCGATCACCCAGCCCTCCGGCGGCGCGGGGGCAACCCCGCGTCCGTGAGCACGAGAGCCGCGATCGAAGTCGACGTCGCAGAAGGTCAGTGCCAATGGGCGTCCCTGTCCCTGTCCCTGCTCATGCTGACGGCGACGACGTGATGCCTTGCCCAAGGGATGCCCCGTTCCTCCAGAAGGTGTGACGCAGTGCGATCACATCGTGACAGCAGCCACTGACAGTCCTATCTGACCTGGGGGAAAGCAGCAGGGGCGGCCTGCGTCCGCGGCACCGCCCGGGGCCATCGGGGGAGCAGGTGACGTGGCCGAGCCGAGGTGTAGGTTCTCACTTTCGATGTCAGGCGCCGACGCTATGACCTGGACGTTCCCCTCCAGTCTCACGACGTGTCGGCAAGCGGCTGTCTCAGATCGATGTCATTTCCTCAGACTGCCTAGCCAGCTGCGCCGGACCTCATGAACCTGCATCGGCAGCCGTCCGTTCCATCCACTTCCGCACCTTCACTGCTTGCTCGATGCGGTTGACGATGTCCTTCTTGGACGCCGTGTCCAAGGTCTCCGGGATCTTGTCGAAGGTGTCGGGAAGGACGTCGAGGAGACCCCAGATCTGCTCGCCGGTGCTGACGGTCAGCAGTTGCTGGCACCTCCACTGCAGAGGCACCTCGGGACGGTGCGTGAGCCGCTGCACGAGTGTCGGGAACAGGTAGTGCGTCGCTTCTGCGGCGAGGTGCTCTCGTAGCCAGTCGACCGGGAGCCGCTGGCTGAAGCCATGCATGGCGGCCTCCTGGGCCAGGTCCAGGAGCTGAGCGGTGTCGACGGCTCGGATGGTGCGGGGAAGGGTCGGGGCCATGTCGCGATGATGCCAAGAAGCCAGTGCGGCGCCGAGAGGTCAGCTGGGCCGGGATGCGATCTGCTGACGGGCAGGGCCCCAGACGTCCTCGAACTCCTCGAAGGTGAGTTGTTCGGGGTCGTGGCCTTCCCATTCCGGAACGGGCAGCTCGGCGGTGATCCCGAATCTGCTGTCGTAATCACCGAGGCGGCCTGCGTCGCGGGCCCGCTGCCACTCGGCGAGGGAAGCTGCTGCGATCGGGATCAGCTCTGGCCCTTCGAGTTCGACCTGCCGGATCACCCAGCCTTCGGCGTCGACCTCGAAGTAGAACCAGGTGTCTTCCTCGTCCCAGTAGCAGCGCATCCATGTGGTCACCAGGCCATGATGCCGGGCCAGATGCGCCGCCCTACTCCGCTCTATCTCATGACTGGGCGATGAATCCTGCGGATCGGTCGAGCTGGAAAGGAGAACCGACCCGGGTTGGATCCCAGCCTTGATCCCGTGCCGCTCGAGTGCTGGCAGCAACGTGAGCTGGGCGAATGGGCCCCATCTCGACGCCCACCCAGTTGCTGGGATGGGCCTGACCGCTGGTGAAGATCAAGGTCGTGCCCGGCTGGCCGCCGCTGGCTGCTTCAACCGCATAGGTCAGCGGTGTCCAGCAGAGGCCCTGCATGTAGGAGGGCTTCCTGCGGATCCGCCAGCGGTACTCGATCCCGTCAACGGTTATGCGCCGGGAACCCTTCTTGTTCAGCGCCATCTTCGCCTCCTCCGCTGTGGGACTCTGCTGTGTCGCCGCGGTCGCGAAAAGCAGGTTGCACGCGAACGTACCGAACGTTGTCGCCGACAAGCGCCTTCGGGGCTACGGATGGGTTGATCAGCCCATAATTGGAGTCAGTGCCGAGCGACCCGGCGCATCGCACCCGCCCCGGGTGCGCTCACCGCGATCGGAGAGCATCGTGAAGAACAGCCCGTTGTGGCGAGTGGTTGACAACGAGAGTGGTAGCCAGTCCATCGTCAGCACGCCCTCCGAGGCAGTTGCGTTCGTCAACAGCCGGTTCGACACCGATGACGACGACGAGCCGTTCAGCATCACCGAGGTCGGTCCTCTCCTTCCGAAGCCGCTCGGGGTCATCACCGCATGGGCCGCCGAGAAGGACGGCGAGCGAACCGACGGGCGTACTGCCCCGATCACCATCAGGCCGGTTGTGACGGACAACGCCGGCGAGTGCGATGACGTGGTGCTCTGGCGCGACGTGTACGTCTCCTGGGACCACGACATGTACACCGTCGAGGAGCCGGACAGCTCCGAGTACAGCGAGGCTTACAGCGCTGCCGAGTTGAGCGCGATCCTCGACGAGTACGCCGACGACTACGAGTACGCGCCTGAAGGGCCTGAAGGGCCCGACAGCCACAGGTGGCCGAAACCGGAAGAGTTGATCACCTACGGCGCCCAGGAGTGCGCCAAGCGGTTCGGGCACCTCGACGACGACGCCCTGCTGTGGCTCGCTGCCACCCGCATCACGCTCGCGGTGTGGCGCAACACACCCGTCGAGAACTGGCATGCCGGGAAGAGTCCGCTCCACGACGGCACAATGATGCGGATCAACACGGCAACCACCCGACTCGTGCGCTCGATGCTGTCGTTCGACCATGTCGACTGGATCGGTCTCGGTCTCGCGATCGTCAACCCGTCCCGGGTTCTACCGACCGGGCAGTCTGTTCTCGAGCTCGGGCTGGCCTGCCACAACCCTGACGACCCGGCGCACGAGGCTGATCCGCGCGAAGAACTCGCGGAGATGGCACAGGACGCGATCGCTTGGGGGCGAGCGTACTGCCTTCGCGAGAAGGAGTTCGGCCTGCGAACCCTGATCGAATTCTTCTGCGCGTCCGACAACGGCTGGTTCGGAACACCGAGTTGGGGGCGCATCGTCGATCGGTTCACTACGGCTGTCGACGACCGGGAGAGTGCGCACTGGCGCATGCACCGAGACGAGCCTTGGTTCGACGAGTGGTTCACCAACCGCCCGGCCGACATTGCGGACATCACGGAACTTCGTCGGCTGCTCCATGCCGGGCCCGACCTGCTGTCCGAGGAGGCCGCCGAATGGTGCGTGGATGGTGCCATCGGCTACGTCTGCCGGGACGACCACGCGAACGGCTGCCTGCAGTGCGGCATCCCGCTGGCAACGGAGTCCCCCAACGAGTGAACGTGGGCACCAGCGTAGAAAATCAGCAACCCACTGACCGCGCTCTCTCTCGCCTACTCGGCGGCCTCCCCCTGCTCGGGGAGCCTCACCCATACGAGTGAGCGACTTGACCTGCCAGTCTCAGATTCGTGTCAGATATGCCATCGGTTGGCCATCGCTCGTGAGATTTGGCCACGAAATCTGAGTCCCTACACGAGGGCAGACGGTCAACCGGCCGTGTTGTGCTCGGTTTCCGGCACCGGGGGCAGCCAGTGCACGGCGTTGTCGCGGAAGGACGCGTGGATCGGCACGAGGTCTGGGCCGCTGGTGTCGTCGAGGGCAGTGACGTTGATGCCGATCTCCGGGATGTCGCTGTCGATCGCCGCGACGCGGCTGCAGAAGCCGCGCTTCGCCTCACCGGGGAAGGTCTCGTACCAGGTCGGCTCGCCACCCTCGCCGGTCCAGGAGACCGTCGCGAAGCCCACCCACCACATCACTGGGGTGCCGCCCAGCTTTTGGCAATCCCTGCATGCACATGTGTGAGGGAACGTTGCGGGACCTTCGGTGGTGAAGCGGATCCGGCCGCACAGGCAGCCGCCGGTACGTTCCTGGGCTGCTTCGTCTCCCTGGGCATCGGCGGCTGCGGTGGCGTTCATCAGGTGATCTCCCGAACGCGATAGGCAAGTTGAGCCGATCAGTGTGCCATCGTTTCCGTGAGCGCCAGGACGCTGTTGACGGCTCGGGCGTGGCCCCCGGCCGCGTGCGCCGATTGCGGAGGCGTCACGCGGCCGGGTGACGAAACCGCGGCTCAGGGGCGTCCGAGGGCTCGGGTCATCCAGCCGGCTTCGCGCCACTGGTCGGCGTTGAGGGTGCCGCGGGCGTCGATGACCTTGGGGCTGTTGGTTCGGGTGGCGAGCCTCTTGGGGTCGATGTTGGAGAACTGGTGCCACTCGGTGAGGTTCAGCAGCAGGTCCGCGTCATCGACGGCGGCGATGGGGTCTTCGACGTAGTCGAGTTCGGGGTGGAGCTTGCGGGCGTTGTCCAGGGCCTTGGGGTCGGTGACGGTGACGGTGGCGCCGAGGTCGTGGAGGGCCTGGGCGACGGCGAGGGCGGGCGAGTCGCGGATGTCGTCGGTCCCGGGCTTGAACGCGGCGCCCCAGACGGTGATCCGCTTGCCGCGCAGGTCGGGCCCGAGTTCGTCGCGGGCGAGGTCGATGACGCGCTGGCGGCGGCGGGCGTTTACGATGGCGGCTTCGCGGAGGATGCCGACGGCCTCGCCGGCGTTGAGTTCGTCCGCGCGGGTGATGAAGCCGCCGAGGTCCTTGGGTAGGCAGCCGCCGCCGAAGCCGAGGCCGGGCCGCATGCCGTGGCGGCCGATGCGGTGGTCATGGCCGAGGATGTTCGCGAGTTCGGCGACGTTGGCGCCGGACTTCTCGCAGACCTCGGCCATCGCGTTGATGAAGGAGATCTTGGTGGCGAGGAAGGAGTTCGCGGCGCCCTTGGCGAGCTCGGCGGTGGCCCAGTCGGTGACGAGGGTCGGCGTCCCCGACTCGATGATCTTGGCGAACGCCTGCCGCAGCAGGGCCTCGGCCCAGGAGTGGTCGGAGTTGAAGCCGAGGACGAGCCGGTCCGGGCGGAGGGTGTCATCGACCGCGAAGGACTCGCGGAGGAACTCCGGGTTCCAGGCCACCTCGATGAGGTCCCCGGCCGGAGCCATGTCCCGGAGGAGTTCGGCGACGCGGGGTGCGGTGCCGACCGGGACGCTGGACTTGACCGCGATGACGGCCGGGGTTGTCAGGCCGGGTGCCAGCTTGGTGACGGCGTCGAAGAGGTGGGTGAGGTCGTAGGCGTCGGTGCCGGGTTGCGGCGGGGTGCCGACCCCGATGAAGTGCAGGTCGGCGAACTCGGCGGCCTCGCCGTAGGAGGCGGTGAAGCGGAGCCGGCCGGTCGCGGTGTGTTTGGCGAGGAGGTCATCGAGGTCGCGTTCGAAGAACGGGGCCCGGCCGGAGTTCAGGATGGCGACCTTGTCGATGTCGCTGTCCATGCCCAGGACGTCGTGGCCGAGCTCGGCCATGCAGGCCGCGTGGGTGGCGCCAAGGTAGCCGCATCCGATGACGGTCATCTTCATGAGCGGGGTGTCCCTTCGGGTTTGGCCGCCGCGGATGGCCCCACCCTTGCCCCCGCCCGGAAGGGCGGGGTGATCAGGAGGACCTGGCGGCCAGATGGCGGTGGATCCCGTCCCGGATGAACGGGGGGAATCGTGAGCATGTCGAGGTGCTCGGGGGCGAAGAACTGGAGCTTGACGCCTTCGGAGAGCGGGAGGCGGGTCTCGTCGCCGTCCCAGGTGGCGGCGAAGAAGGTGATGATCTGCCCGGAGCCGTGCTCGTCGCGGGTCTCGAACAGCTCGGTCAGCGATTCGGCGGTGAGGCCGGCTTCTTCGTCGAGTTCGCGGACGATCGCGGCGGCCGGGGCCTCGCC
>NZ_JZWV01000904.1 GCF_000966975.1 Streptomyces katrae
GTGCAGCACGGTGGGGTTGCGGGAGTACGTGAACGCGCCCAGGATCCGCCTCTCGTCGGCGGTGGGGTCGGCGAGCAGGCGCAGGGCCTGGTCGGGGTGGGTGGCGATGACGATGGCGTCGAAGGCTGCGGTGTCACCGTCGCCGGTGGTGACCAGTGCGCCGCGGCCGGTGCGCCGGACCGTCTCGACCGGGCTGGAGGTGCGGACGCGCTGGATGTGCTTGACGGCGGCGGTGACGTAGGCGGCGGAGCCGCCGGTGACGGTCTTCCACTGCGGTGAGCCCGTGACGGACAGCAGGCCGTGGTGGTGCAGGAAGGTGAACAGGTAGGCGGCCGGGTAGGACAGGGCGGTTTGCGTGGGGCAGGACCACACCGCGGCGACCAGCGGCAGAGCGAAGTGGCTGACGAAGTAGGGGGAGAATCCGCCCTTGCGCAGGAAGTCCCCGAACGTGAGGCCCGAGTGGGCCCCGCGGGCCAGGAGACGGCGGGCGCCCCGGTGGAAGACCGGTACCTCGGTCAGCAGCCGCAGGTGCCGGCCCCGCAGCGCGGCCCGCGAGGCGAACAGAGCAGCAGGGCCGCGGGCGCCCGCGTACTCCAGGCCGCAGCCGTCGCAGCGGACCGACATGCTCATCTCGGCGTCCTGGGTGCCGATGTCCAGCTCGCGGAAGAGCCGGAGCAGGGTCGGGTAGGTGCGCTCGTTGTGGACGATGAACCCCGAATCCACTGCTACCGCACCCCCGTCGGGGGCCGGCAGGTCGCGGGTGTGGGCGTGGCCGCCGAGCCGCCCGTCGGCCTCGTACAAGGTGACCTCGTAGGAGGAGGCGAGGATGTAGGCGGCGGTCAGGCCTGCCACCCCGCCTCCCACGACGGCCGCTTTCCGCAGTTCCACCACACCCGCTCCCGCCACTCGACACGCCGCCCGACTGCTGCGCTTCACCTGTACTTCGCAGCGGCCGGGCGACCGGATTGGAGGAGATCCTCGGGGCGAACCTTTCGTGACCGTCGGGCCCTTCCGGGCTGATGCCCCACACGGCGGCGCCGGCGTCACCGGCGGACGGTGCCCGCTGGGCGGGTCAGGCGGGAAGGATCATCAGGAGCAGGGGGTCGGTGGTGGGCTGGGGGGAGCCTCCGGCGGGTTCCAGGGTCAGCCCTACGGCCCCGGCACCGGTGGGATCGCCGGCGAGGATGACGGTGCCGTCGTGGTCGATGAGTCCGGCGGGGCGCATGGTGCCGTTGTGGTCGAGCCATAGCTGGTAGGTCTTCCCGGCTCCGGGAGCCGGGAGGTTGGCGGCGGTGAAGACGGCCTTGTTCTGACGGGCGGAGGCGACCACCGTGGTCAGCGCGCCGTTGGCGGCTCGTCCGTGGACGGTGCGCGCATCGGGGGCGGCCAGAACCGTGCTGATCGTGTCGAGTTGCTGCTGAGCCTGGCGGGCCCGGGCCTCAAGGTCCTGTCCGTTCTGCGTCTGCCACACGGCGATTCCGCCGAGTGCGGCGGCGGCCACACTGGCGGCCAGCGCCAGGGGCACGGCCCGCCGGGTCAGGAGGCCGCCGGACGCGGGCGCGGTGGAGGCGGGGGCGGGTACACGCGGCGGTAGTTGGCGAACCCCGTCGATGGCGGCCATGACCTGTGCCTTTGCCGACGGCGGGGGCGGTTGGGAGACGGCTGCCGCCAGGCGGGCCGCAGTCGTCTGGAACTCGGCGGCTTCCTGCCGGCAGGCCTCGCAGGACTGAAGGTGGGCGTCGAAGGCGCGTCGTTCGTCTTCTTCGAGTGCACCGAGGGCGTAGGCGGCGGCGAGGGTATGGGCGTCGGCGGCGTGGTGTTTCATGTGGTCACCCCCATGCAGTCGCGGAGCCGGATCAGCCCGTCGCGCATGCGTGTCTTGATGGTGGGCAGCGGCGTGCGCAGGGCTTCGGCGACTTCACGGTAGGTCAGCCCCCGGTAGTAGGCCAGGGTGACCGCCTGGCGTTGGAGTTCGGTCAGGCCACGCAGGCAGCGGCGGACCTGCTCGGCCTCCAGGCGTGTCTCGACCTGTTCGGCGACCTCGTCGAAGGCTGTGGTGTGCTCGCGGGCGGCCTGGGCCTGCTCCCGGTCGGCGGCCGCCTGGGCGGAGCGGACCCGGTCCACCGCCCGCCGGTGGGCGATCGTCGCCGCCCAGGTGGTGACGGAACCGGCTTCGGGGCGGTAGCGGGCCCCCTGGCGCCACAGGTCGATCATGACCTCCTGGGCGACCTCCTCGGACTGCGCCCGGTCGCGCACGACCCTGAGGACGATTCCGAAGATCATCGGGGCGAGGACGTCATAGAGGACGGAGAAGGCCTCTTTGTCGCCGTGGGCGACGCGTCGCATGACGTCGTTGAGGTCGCCGTGGGCAGGTTCCGCGGAGCCGCTGCCGTGGAAGGGGATCGGTTGTTTCACCTGCGGGGCTCCGGCAGTGGTGAGAAGGCGAAAGGGCCGCCGGGGGCGGCTGTCGGGGGGCGGGGCGTCCATCGCATGCCGGTCCTCGTGTCGTCGCTCGTGCGGGGCCGTCCCGCCTGCGCGGGACGGTCCGGCCTTGGCAAACCTGTAGGTGCGTCGCCCTTTCTTCGTAGCCGACGCGGCTGCGGATGGGAGGCCACTTCGTTCACCCGCGCGAGCCGGGTCCGACCCGTTGGAGGGAAGCCGGTCCCCTGGGGCAAGCCGGTGGGAAAGCGGCGGCGAAGACCCGGGTGTGAGGAACCCGAAGGCGTTCACGCGACTCCCTCACCGGCCACGCGGGACCTCCGCGCGGCCGTACTCCTTCACAGGAGGTACGAGGACATGGCCGGCGTGCGAGGTGGTCCGGCCGTGACCCTTGCGGCCGGCGCGGTCGCGGTGGCGGGCGCGTCGGTGGCCTCGGCCGACGCGGGCGCGCAGGCTGTGACCGCGGGCCCGTCGGGCGCGGGATCGGCGGACGCGGGATCGGCGGGCGCGGGATCGGCGGGCGTGAGCTCGTCCGGGCGTGAGCTCGGGCAACCTCATCCAGGTGGCGACCCACATCCCGGTCAACGCCTGCGGCAACACCGTCAGTGTCACCGGGCTGCTGAACCCGTCCTTCGGGAACACCTGCATCAACGCCTGACCGTCTACCGCGGGCCTCATGCGGAGGATTCAGCACGAGGCGGAACAAGGATTGCGTCCACGGCTGTCAACCCCACCACCACCGACGACGTCCCGGCCGAGTTCGGCGATGCCGTCGACTTAGTGCTCGACCGCGGCCCCTGCAAGGTCGGGGTCGGATCGACCATCGCGCCGTGTGCGTCGGCCTGCCGGTCGCCGCCTGGATCGAGGACGGCGAAGCGGAGCATTCACTCTTTCGGGATCGGACCAATCCGCCGCATGGATGCTGCCGAATCGGGGGTGTGAGCAGCTTCCGCAGGATCCTCTCCCGCAGCGCATCCGGCACGCTGGCCGGACTTCTGGCCGCGTTCACGGCCCTGTCCGTGGCCGAGCTGGTCGCCGGCGCCGTGCGGCCCGCCGCTGGACCGGTGACGGTGGTGGGCGGCGCGGTCGTCGACCGCACACCGGCGGCGGTGAAGGACTTCGCGATCCGCACGTTCGGGCAAAGCGACAAGTTCGTTCTCCAGCTGGGCATCCTCGCTGTCGTTGCCCTTCTCGGCGTCGGTCTGGGCGTGCTCAGCCTCTCTCATCGGCGCACAGGGGCCGCGGGTGTGCTCCTGTTCGGGATCCTCGGCTCCGCAGCGGCCCTCAGCCGCCCCGACTCCGCCAACATCGGCGACGCACTGCCCTCGATCGCCGGAGCGCTCACAGGGGCACTCGCCCTGTACATCCTTGCGGCGAAAGCCGTCCGCGTCCCCGCCGATGCGGACGGCGCGGGGGCCGGGATGTGGAGCAGGCGCGGTTTCCTCGCTGCGGCCGGTGTGACCGCTGTGGCAGCGGCCTCGGCCGGAGCAGTGGGCCGGTTCCTCACCGCCCGGCAGGGCCAAGGGGCCGTCGCCTCCCGCGAGAGCCTCATCCTTCCGGCTCCTGCCTCCGCAGCCCCGGCGCTACCGGGCGGGGTTCAGCTGAAGGTCGCCGGAATCAGTGCCTTCACCACCCCGAACGCCGACTTCTACCGCGTCGACACCGCACTGACCGTTCCCCAGGTCGACGCGGCCACCTGGCGCCTGCGCATCCATGGCACAGGGGTTACCCGACCCCGTACCTACAGCCTCGACCAGCTCCTGGCCCGCCCCCTGATCGAACGCGACATCACACTGACCTGCGTCTCCAACGAGGTCGGCGGCCCCTACATCGGCACGGCCCGCTGGCTCGGCGTCCCCCTCACAGACCTCCTTCGGGAAGCCGGAGTCCGGCGCCCGTCCCAAGGGGGCCAGGCGGACCAGCTCGTGGCCCGCTCCGTGGACGGGATGACCCTCGGATCCCCGGTCGAGGACGTCATGGACGGCCGGGACGCCATGCTCGCCGTCGGAATGAACGGCCAACCCCTGCCCGTCGACCACGGCTTCCCCGTCCGGATGCTCGTCCCCGGTCTCTACGGGTACGTGTCGGCCTGCAAGTGGATCACCGAGATCGAGCTCACCACTTTCGACGCCTACGACCCCTACTGGGTCAAGCGGAAGTGGGCCCGGAAGGCGCCCATCAAGACGCAGGCGCGCATCGACACCCCCAAACCGTTCGCCCGACCAGCCGCCGGCACCGTCACCCTCGCCGGCGTCGCCTGGGCGCAGCACCGCGGCATCACCCGCGTCGAGGTCCGCGTCGACGACGGCCCGTGGCAGGACGCCGACCTCGCCCCGCAGGCCACCGCGGACACCTGGCGCCAGTGGTCCTTCCCGTGGACGGCCACACCAGGCGGGCACACGGTCACCGTCCGCGCCACCGACGGCACCGGTCAGGTGCAGACCGAGCGGCGCACACGGACCATCCCCGACGGAGCGAGCGGCTGGCACAGCGTCTTCGTCACCGTCACCTAGACCACCCGGACGGCCGGCCGTTGGGCCATGTCCCGGGCAGCACGACCAGCTACCCCAACGCCCCATAGAAGACCCCAAGGAGCAATCGATCATGAACAGCCTGAAGATCCGCCGTACGGCGATCGCCGTCGCCGCAGCCGCCCTGCTGCCCTTCTCCCTGGCCGCGTGTTCCGACTCCGGCAGCGACGCCAAGACCGCCCCCACCGCGGCCGCCGACGACCAGGCCAAGACCGGCGAGAGCACCCCCGCCGGTGACTCGATGACCGGCGGCCGGCCCTTCGGCCCGGCCTGTGCCGGCGTTCCCAAGGACGGCGCCGGCTCGTTCGACGGCATGGCCAAGGACCCCGTCGCCACCGCCGCCTCGAACAACCCGGCCCTGTCCACCCTGGTCGCCGCCGTCAAGAAGGCCGGACTCGTCGACACCCTCAACAACGCCAAGGACATCACCGTCTTCGCACCGACCAACGACGCCTTCGCCAAGATTCCCAAGGCTGACCTCGACAAGGTCCTCGCCGACAAGGCCACCCTGACGAAGATCCTCACCTACCACGTCGTGGGCCAGAAGCTCACCCCCGAGCAGATGGAGAACGGCAGCTTCGAAACCCTCCAGAAGGGTGCGGTCACCACGGCGGGCTCCGGGGAGTCCTACAAGGTCAACGCCACGTCCAACGTGGTCTGCGGCAACGTCAAGACCGCCAACGCGAATGTCTACATCGTCGACACCGTCCTGATGCCCAAGTAGCCCGTACCAGGGGCCCGATCCGCCACGGCCGCTGGCCCTGCGACCTTCCGCGAAGGACGCAGGGCCAATGCCATGGCCGACCTCTGTGCGCGGACCGGCCGTCCGTCGGGCCCCGCACGCCGGCCCCCGTCGGACCGGTTGCGTGGCGCGGCGCCGGGCGTGGGAGCGCCCACTCCTACTGGTCGACGGGCAGCTCCGGGTCGGCCTGCCAGACGCTGGGCGGGACGGGCTTGTACGCCGGTTTCACGCTCGCCTCGCTCGCGATGCCGGACGTGACACGCCACCTCGCCCGTCCCTGAGCTCCTTGGCATCAGGTCCCCTGGGGTCGCTGGAGGCCCTGGAGGAGGAGGGCGATCAGGCGTCTGGGGTCGTAGCGGGGGTCGTCGTCGCGTCCGATGCAGAGGTTGCCGATGCCGCGCATCAGCTCGTAGGGCTGCGTGCCAGGCCTGATGTCGCCGGCTTCGACTGCGGCGTCGAGCAGTTGGGCGCAGACGGGCAACAGCCGGTCGAGGAAGTAGGCGTGCAGCGCGGCGAAGCGGTCGCTGTCGGACTGCAGGGCGTCGGCGAGGCCGTGCTTGGTGACCAGGAAGTCGACGAAGAGGTCGGTCCATTGGTGCAATGCGTCGAGTGGGGAATCGGCGCGGGCCAGCAGGTTCGGGCCGGCTTCGGCGCATGCCTCGATCTGATGTTGGTACACGGCGGTCACGAGATCCGCCCGGGTCGGGAAGTGACGGTAGATCGTGGCCATCCCCACGCCTGCCCGGGCCGCGATCTGACGGATCGGCGCGTCGACGCCGGAGGTGGCGAACACCTCGGCAGCTGCGGTGAGCACCGTCTCCCGGTTGCGCTGAGCGTCGGCCCGCTTGCTTCGGGGCGGCGAATCCCCTCCAGGACCCTCGGCGGCCATCACGTTCTCCTTCGACACCGGTTGACAAAACGGAGCAGCGCTCCGGATAGTAAATGGAGCAGCGTTCCGTTTCAGCTTAGCCGAACGGAACACCCCTGACCTCCTTGCCCGCCCGCCGAGGGTACGAGCCCGGCGGGCGGCAGGCGCCACCGAAAGGGAACCCACACCGTGAGCACATCCCCCGCCACCGACGCCTTGGGCACGCCCGTACCGGTCCTGTCCTTCAGCCCCGTAGTCCTGGACGTGCCCGGACGTCCCGTGGATCTCGAGGTGCGCGTCTCGGCACCCGTTACCGGCACCGGCCTTCCCGTCATCCTCCTCTCCCACGGCCACGGCCCCTCGAACAACCTCTCCTCCCTCAACGGCTACGCGCCGCTCGCCAACTTCTGGGCGGCACACGGATTCGTCGTCGTCCAGCCCACCCACCTCACCTCCAGAACACTGACCGACCTGGTCGCGGACGCACCCGGAGCACCCGACTTCTGGCGTTCCCGCGCCGAGGACATGACCCACGTCCTCGACCGGCTCGAGGTGATCGAGAACGCCGTGCCGCAGCTCGCCGGGCGGATCGACCCCACCAAGGTCGCCCTCGCCGGGCACTCGCTCGGCGGCTTCACCGCCGCCCTCCTGCTGGGTGCCGGACTCACCGACCCCGCCACCGGGAACCTGGTGCACCTCTTCGAGCCGCGCATCAAGGCGGGCGTACTGCTCGCCCCGCCCGGCAGGGGCGGCAAGGTCTTCAACGGACCCATGGCCGAGCACTGGCCGGTCATCGGAGCCGTCGACTTCTCCACCATGACCGCACCCGCGCTGGTCGTCACCGGCGACAAGGACGACCCCCGGCACTTCACGGATATGGGCCCGGACTGGCACGCCGACCCCTATACCCTCGCCCCCGGCCCCAAAGCACTACTCACCCTGTTCGACGCGGAGCACGGACTCGGCGGGATCGCCGGATACGACGCAGCCGAGACGACCGACGAAAACCCCGAGCGAGTCGCCGCCCTCGCCCGGCTCACCGCGGCATACCTGCGCGCCCAGCTCCACCCCGGCGACAACGCCTGGCAGACCACCCACGAGGCACTGACGACCGGCCCCAACCCGGTAGGACGACTCGAATCCAAGTAAGTCCCCTGCCACGCCGACCTGAGGGGGCGAACCGGCTGCCAGTACCACCAGGTGCCGTGGGCGCCCTGACCGGCCCAGCCGGGTATCCGGCCTTGGTCGCGGTCAGCCGGCCGCGTCCGCCGCAGCCTCGAGTTCGGCCGCGCACAGCGCCGCGAACGCCGCCGACAGCCCCACGGGCACACCGCGGGCCTCGGCCTGGGCACAGAGGTGGTCGAGGACGGCGTCCAGATCCTCAAAGCCCCCCACCGGTCGCAGCAACCACAGCCGGCCCGAGGGACGGGGCGGGATGCCGACGCCGGCCAGGTCCGCCGAGGCGTCCTTCTCCTGAGTCTCCTGCTCCGTCTCCGTGACGGGGTGGCACTCGGCCTCCACCACCCGCCCTGACCCGTCCGTAGTGGTGTCGATCTGCCAGCGAGTCGACCGGTCAGGCACCCAGGTCCGTGCATGCGACGGCCATACGAACGGCAGGAACACCCACATCGGCGCCTCAGGCGCGAGAACCCATCCCAGCTCCCCCAGCTCCCGCACCTCCGGAAGCCGGTCCGCTTCCAACTCGCTGCGCCCCGAACGTCGGCCAGCCTGCCGATGAGGGCTACCCCCTGCATCCCATGACATACCGGACCACAGTAGCCACCTGCGAGGAGCCGCGATCACCGTTCGCGGCTCCTCGCAGGACCACATCGCGGACACCTTCCGCGGAAGTGAGGATGCCCGTCACCATTCCGAACCACCTGACGTGGCGAATCGACGCCGCGGCTGCGCAGCAGTCAGGGCAGGCTGGAGGTGAACATCCGGTGAGGAAGACGGAAGCAGACCCCGGGCACCCCTCGCCGTGGCGCCTTGACGTCTACGCGGGCTCGTGAACGCCGGCCGCGCGATGGAAGACGCCCCCGCACCCTTTCGCCGGGGACCGGCCGGAAGACTTCTCGCTGACGCCCGCAAATCTCTTCCGCGGCCACTGGCGGGGGCGCCCTTCCGCGCTCGATGAGTACAAGCCCTACCTGGACGATCGTCGGAACCAAGGCTGCACCAACGCCTGGAAGGCGTGGGAGGAGATCGTGCCGCTCGGCTACAAGGACAGCGACCGGCTGCGGAAGTTCATCTCCGACCGGGGCAAGATCCGCAGCCGCCGCGTCACCCGCGTC
>NZ_JZWV01000905.1 GCF_000966975.1 Streptomyces katrae
GCGGCGCAGCAGCAGCGGCGGCCGGCCGCAGCGATCAAGAACGCCCGCGAGTTGGCCCTACTCCCCTATGGCAGCAGCCGATAGCGAGCCGACACCGTCTCCTGGTCACCGGCGCAACCGTCGTGGTGGCCACCCGCTGAACCAGGCAACCGATCTCGCGCGCCAAGGGAACAATCCCGCCCTCAGCGGTGCCCCGACCACCGCGGGCACCTACAGCGTGACGGTCACCGCCAAGGACACCACCAACGCCACCGGCAGCGGCGAGGCCGCGCACTCCGGCTCCTGGAAGTCATGGCTCAACGGCAACGGCTCGACACACACCGACTCGCTCTCCCAGTCGATGACGATCCCGGCCGGCTGCCACGCCACCCTCAGCTACTACCTGCACATCTCCACCGCGGAGACGACCACCACCACGGCCTACGACAAGCTGACGGCGACGGCCAACTCCAGCACCCTGGTGAGCTACACCAACCTCGACAAGAACACCGGCTACGCGCAGAAGACCTTCGACCTGTCCTCGTTCGCGGGGCAGACGGTGACCATCAAGTTCAACGGCACCGAGGACTCCAGCCCGCAGACGTCATTCGTGATCGACGACACGCGGTCACCACCAGCTGACCCGCAGAGACCGCCGAGGACATCGGCCGCTGGAAGCGGCGCCTACTACGCGAGGGCGGCGGGCGGGCGGGCGGCGAACGCTTCGGTGAGGGCCTGCGCGAGAGCCTCGGCCCGGGGGTCGGGCGCGGTGGCGCGGTGGGCTGTGACGATGCGGCTCGGTGCGTGGCCGTCGACCGGGACGAAGGCGATGCCGGGGCGGGCGTGCCGGCGTGCCGCGCCGGCCGGGAGCAGGCCGACCGTGCCCTCCCAGAGGACGGCGTGCAGGCACTCCTCGGTGGAGGACACCACCGGACCCGGGGCGTCGTCCGGGGCGCCGAGCCAGTACGCACGCCACCGTGCGTCCGTACCCGGCGGCAGCCGGAAGCGCGGCCGGCCGGCGAGCTCGGCGACGTGCAGCCGCGGGCGGCCCGCCAGCGGGTCCTCCGCCGGCAGGACGGCCACGAGCGGCTCCTCGCCGAGCAGGCGGACCGTCAGGCCGGAGGTGTCGAAGGGCAGGCGGGTCAGTGCCAGGTCCACCCGGCCCTCGCGCAGGCCCGCGCTCGGATCGGTGATCGGCGCCTCGCGCAGCCGCACCCGCAACCCCGGCCGCTCCCGCCGCAGCGCGGCCAGCGCCGCCGCGCCGACGTCCAGCCCGGCGCCCGTGACCGTTCCGAGGACCAGGACCCGCTCGGACTCGGCGCCCCGGACCCGTTCACGGGCGCGCTCGGCGCGCTCCAGCAGGTCCCGCGCCTCCGCGAGCAGCACCTCTCCGGCCGCGGTGAGGCGGGCGCCGGTCGGGATCCGCTCGAACAGTCGGCACCCGAGGTCGGCCTCCAGCTCCCGGATCCGGCGGCTCAGCGGCGGCTGTGCCAGATGCAGGCGTGCCGCGGCCCGGCCGAAGTGGCCCTCCTCGGCCACGGCGACGAAGCAGCGCAGTGCCCGCAAGTCCATGACCGGCCACGATACCGAATTCGAACACGTCCCTGCGAAACCGGTCTTGGACGCGGCCGCCCCTGCCGCGGTGGGGTGGAACCACCAACGGAACCACCGCACCGCTCAAGGAGCCCGCCGTGTACACAGACCCCGACGACCTCAAGCGCGCTCGTTCGGTCGGCGCCAATGCCCCGGCGGAGTTCGCGGCATGGCGCGCCTTCCAGGAGGCCGTCGACCGGGAGGACGGCGCGGTCCCGCGCCGCTACCGCGAGCTGATCTCCGTGGCGGTGGCGCTGGTGACCCAGTGCGCGTACTGCCTCGACGTGCACACCGCCGCCGCTCGCCGGCACGGCGTCACCGCCGAGGAACTGGCCGAGACCGCCTTCGTCACCGCCGCGGTCCGCGCGGGCGGAACCCTGGCCCACGCACTGATGGCCGACCGCCTGTACGAGGGACACGGTCACTAGCCGCAGCCTTGTCGTGGTGCCCGGGGCAGCCGGGCATGGATCGGGGTCCGGACCGCATGCGCTCCGGGCCCCGTTTTCACACCTGCCGGCCGTTCAGCCGCGCAAGAGCCAGGACAGCACCGCGACCATGGACGGAGCCGGCCGGGCGGATCCCCGCTCCGCGGCGAAGGCCCTCCGCGGCAGCCTCGGAAGCCTCGGTCCAGGCGCGCAGGACTTCGAGGGGACGCTGATGCCTGCAGTCGACCTCGTTGCCCGAATGGTCGTAGACGGTCGCCTCGTAGCCGGTGTCCACCCACACGCTGGCGCCTTGGCCGTGGGAGACGACATCGAATGGCTCTTCGTCGGGGTCAGTGTCCTTGGGGGTATCCGTGACGATCGTGAATCCCCGACCAGCTCGATCAACTCCCGTCGCTGATCACTCGGCAGAGTGCTGAGCACGTGGGACACGCCCTCCATGACTTGACCGCGTCGTCCCGATCCATCTGCTCCTCTTCGCTGCCGTCGTTGAACCACAGGACATCGACAACGGCGTCGGCCAAGGCACGAGCCAGGGATGGGTACGAGGACGTCACGAAGGCTCCTAGAAGGTCAACGGCACAGTCCGGCCATCCCACCCACGCGCCGCTGACATCACGTGCCGTGAGCTCACTACAAGAAGCGCCTCGCCGAGAAACAGCGTTGTCAGTGGGTGCTGCCAGGGTGTGCTTCGTGGATGAACTGGTGGAGCGCGTCGACTGTCAAGATCGTGTCCTGGGTGTGGTCACCCGTGCGCAGGCCGTCCGGGAGGGCTGGCTGCATCGAATCGCCTCGACGGTGTGTCGTGATGAGCGTGGTCGGATCCTCGTCCATCGGCGGTCGGAGCAGCTGTCGCGCTTCCCCGGGCTCTATGAGGTCATGGTCGGTGGCGCCGTGGGTGTCGGCGAATCCTATGAACAGGCTGCCGGGCGTGAGCTGGCCGAAGAGCTGGGCATCCGTGACCTGCCGCGCTTGCTGTTCACGTTCATCAACCGCAGCGGCCTGAGCCCTCACTGGCTCGGCGTGCATGAAGCTGTGGTTCCGGACGCTGTGACCCGCGATCCCCAGGAGGTCGCCTGGTGTGGCTGGCTGACCGAGTCGGAGCTTCACTCGGCTCTGTTGGAGTGGCGCTTCACTCCCGACAGCCACGAGGCCTTCAGCCGGTATCTCGTGTTCCGGGCCTCGCGGTCCTGACCATGGATCCCCTCAGCCCAGGGACTGTTGTTCGGCTCGGGCGCGAGTGGTCGCGAGGTGTGGTGTGAGGTCTAGGGACTCCTGTGACAATTTCGGCTCACCAGAGCCTGGACGGGCTCAGGAGTTACTGGACATCGCCAGCCCATCGAGGTTAGGAAATGGTCAGCCGAGCCGGTGGGAATTGTGGCGGACAAGCTCAGGGCGTGCCTGGATCTCCGACGTTCGTGTCGACGTTCCATCGTCGGGGCAGGTCGGCGTCGCAGAAGACGCAGTCGAGGACGCCCACTTCCGCGTCACCTACGAAGGCGCCGAGATCTCCCTTCACGCCCGCCAGAACCAGCACCCGGTGACCCGCTGGAAGGTCGAGATCAACGCGCCGAAACTCTGAGCACGTCAACACGACGTGCTCTACGTTGAGCGACATGAGCGCGCCGAGTCGGGCCTACCGCTATGTCGGGCCACACCACGTGATCGCCGCCGTCCAGACAGCGAACAGCGGTGCCCCGATCCGCACGCCTGCCGACTTCGCAGACTGGGCAGCAGCCCAGAGCGCCGGGGAACTGAAGGAGCCCCTCACCTTCGTCATCGGCACGGACGGCGCCCTGCTACTGGCACCACGCCGCAGCGAACATGCCGCCTGCGCGGGCGGCGGCCTGGTGCTGAGCGCCGGCGAAGTCAGCTTCGCGTCGGAGGCCGGACGCTGGATAGTGACCGAGGTCAGCAATCAGTCGACCGGCTACTGCCCGGACGTCGCATCGTGGCCAGCCGTGGCACAGGCCCTGGATCAAGCCGCCCTCGACCACCCGGACTACTTCACACACCCGGTGCTATTCCGCCGGTGCCCAGGCTGCCACCGGCACAACATCGTTCGAGAGGGCCACTTCGTCTGCGTCTTCTGCGACGCAGACCTGCCCCGACGGTGGAACGTCGACACGAACGTCAGAGACCCAGGCACGCCCTGAGCCCGTCAAGGACCACCACCTTCTCCGTTCAGGGCCAGACCGCCGTGCGCAAGTACATGCGCGTCTGACCAGCCGCACCCCGCGCCCGGCCGTTCCCGTCTACGCTGAGCGGCCGGCCGGTGCCGCTTCTGGCACCCCGACATGACCGCCGCCGACAACGACCAGACGTCCTCCGGCCGCTGCACCAGCTGACCGAGGGATCCGTTCGTCCTCGGCGGCCGTGAGGCTCAGGAAGCGGTCGGCGTCATCGGGTTGTGCGAGACGACCGAGTTCCAGCCAGGATCCGTCCGCGAAGCACAGTCGGGAGGTCGCGAAGCCGCTTGGCTGACCGGCCTCGGCTTCGACACGCGCCTCATGTGCCGGGAACTCGGCGGTCGGCTCGAAGTCGGCGGCCTTGGTCGGGAACAGCCGCCGACCCGGTGAAGCCGCCACGCAGACCGATCGCGGGTGACCATCACCAGGCGCTTCGGGTTGGGAGAGTGGCCATACCAGCGCAGTAGGAGCTGACCTGCCGCCAGGTTCCAGTCACCATCGAAGACTTGACGTGCTCCCGGGTCCGGCGGCCCCGGAGGTCTCCCGATGCGAGGTTTCTCCGTGTGGCTTACGGCGCTCGGGTCGTCCTTCGATCTTCCTGCTCAACTGGTCGAGCAGGAACATGGGGATGAAGACGAAGAAGAACACGACGACACCGACATAGAACAGCCAGTGGCGCCCGGGCGAGAGCCTTCCCTTATCCGCCGCCCTGTGGATCGCCTTGGGCGGTTTGCGGACGGCTCCGGGTATCTCGCACCAGACCAGGGAAACCGGGTCCTCCCCAAGGATCTTCTTCGCCCGCCGGCGTAGGTGGTGCGCATGCGGGCAGGCCCGCCAGCGCGTCCCGCCGCTGTCAGGCAGGGCATCGCGAGACGGCTTGGAGGGGTGGTGTTCGGAGCGCCGTGCCTGCTGTCCGGCCCGGCGCGGGGTTCTCCTCCGGCTCCA
>NZ_JZWV01000906.1 GCF_000966975.1 Streptomyces katrae
GTACCCGACCAGCCGTACCGGCCCCAAGGACCGTACGACCCCTACGACCAGCCGCCCCCCCACCCCGACGGGCCCGCCCCGGACACCCGCCGCCCCGCCGACAGCCGCGCCCAGGCCCAGGCCTCCTACTACCCCGGCCGCCGCATGAACCTCGGCGTCGTGCTGCTCCCGCTGCGCGTCTTCCTCGGTTTCATCTCCATCTACGCCGGCATGGGCAAGCTCTGCGACCCCGTCTACTTCGACGGCGGCGAACGCGGCTCCATGGTCACCTGGCTGCGCACCCTGCACCCCTGGGCCCTCGCCGAACCCCTGCGCGACTTCGCCCTCGCCCACCCCGTCGGCGCCGGCCTCACCGTCGCCTTCCTCCAGGTGATCGTCGGCGTGCTCACCGTCTTCGGCCTCTGGCAGCGCTTCGCCGCCTGCATCGGCGCCCTGCTCTCCGCCGCCCTGCTGATGACCGTCAGCTGGAAGACCGTCCCCGCCTACGACGCCCCCGACATCATCTACCTCGCCGCCTGGAGCCCGCTCATCATCGCCGGGGCCCCCGTCTACTCCCTCGACGGACGCCTCGCCGGCGAAGCCTGGCGCACCCTCGGACCCCGCTCCGAGATGTGGCAGCTCCGCCGCCGCGTCCTGCGCCGCGGCACCGTCATGGCCACCGTTGTCTGCGGGCTCACCCTCCTCATCGGCTCCCTCCTCGGCGGAGCCGTCCGCTCCAGCACCGTCGTCACCGTCCCCGGCCCTGGCCAGGCCCCCAGCAACTACCTCCCCGGTCCCCGGCAGCCCCCTGCCCCAGCCCCCAGGCCGCCAGCAGTCCGGGCCGGCCAAGCAGCAGCCCTCCAAGCAGCCCTCCCCGTCCGCCTCGGCCTCCTCCACCGCCCCCGCCGCCAAGTCCGGCCGCACCGGCAGCGGAGCCCCCACCCAGAGCACCGGCACCGGCTCCGGCGCCCCCACCGCCACCAAGGGCAGCGGCAGCGGCCAGAGCCCGCGCAGCAGCACCCCCCGGCAGTCCAGCCCCCAGCAGCCCCCGGCCACCTCCTCGGGCAGCCGCACCAGCGACACCACCGCCAAGAAGCCCGGCCTCGTCGGCGGCCTCCTCGGCTGAACACCCCCGGCACGACGGAG
>NZ_JZWV01000907.1 GCF_000966975.1 Streptomyces katrae
CCGGACCCGGTCAGGCGCCGTCGACGCGGTCGAGCAGCGCGCGGGCCTGAACCGTGCGGGGATGGTCCGCCCCGAAGGCCGCCAGGCACTCCTGGTAGCAGGCCGAAGCCCGCGGACGGGCCTCGGCGGCACGGTCCAGCCCGAAGAGGGCCATGGCCTCGGTGAGAAGAGGGCCATGGCCTCGTTGAGGTCGACCAGCCCGGTCTCCTGGGCACGCTCCGCCCGGGTGAAGGCACGGTCCAGCACACCGGCGCTCTTCGTCTCGGCGAGGGCCTCCTCGTGCCGCCCCTGGGCGCTCGCCGCGAGGGCGGCGATGCTCACCGCCATCGGCACGGCCAGATCGTCCGGATGCCGCCCCACGGCCGCCGCCACGGAACGCGCCTCTGCCTCCGCCTCGGCATGACGCCCCGCCTCGTACAAGGCCCTGGCCCCCGCCAACAGGTCGTCCGCCCGCTGGGTGTTGTCGCGCCGGTCGCGCGACCGAAAGAATGCCATGGGCCGAGCATAGGAACGCCACGCACGCCTGTTCGGGGAATGGAACAAAACCCCGGATCTCCCTCCGGCGCACGCAACTGCACAACAGGCGTACGAAAAGCCTCAGACGGCCCCCTGAGCCGCCAACTCCCGCGCCGCCTCCGCCAGATCCTTTGCCGTGTCGATCGCCCGCCAGTAGGCCCCCTGCGGCAGCGGAAAGCCCGCCAGCCGCCGTTCCCGCGCCAGCCGCGGGAACGTCGTCCGCTCGTGATCCCCCAAATCCGGCAACAACGCCGCGAATTCGGGAGCGAACACGTACACCCCGGCGTTGACCGGATAGGGCGACGGCGGCGCCTCCACGAAATCCAGGACCTGCCCGAACTCGTTCGTCTCCACCACCCCCCACGGAATCCGCGGCCGCGCCAGCGCCAACGTCGCCACCGCCGCCCGCTCCGCATGGAACGCCGCCATCTCCCGCAACGGGAACCGCGTCCACACGTCCCCGTTCGCCGCGTACCACGCCCGGTCCGGATGCGGCAGGTGCCGGGCCGCGTACTTCAGCCCGCCCCCGCGCCCGAGCGGCTCCTCCTCCACCACCGTCGTCACCCGCAACGGCAGCACCGCCCCCGCCAGCCACTCCTGCAACACCCCCGCGAGGTGCCCGCACGAGACCACGACATCGGTCACCCCCTCAGCCGCCAGCCACGCCAACTGGTGCCCGATGATCGGCAGCCCCGTCCCCGGGATCTCGACCATCGGCTTCGGCCGGTCGTCCGTATACGGCCGCAGCCGCGAACCCTGGCCCCCCGCCAGGACGACGGCCTGGACGGGCGGGGCCGGGAACGCGGCCGCGCGGTCGGAGGATGATGCGGTCGGGGAAGGGGAGTCGCTCATGGCCGCCAGCGTAGGGACGGCCACCGCCCCCGCGGGGGCGGCACGTCGGGCGGTCAGCCCATCGAGGCGACCCCGGAGGCGTACGAGGTGTCGCACACCGGACGCGAGTAGGACTGCGCCTTCGTCGGCCCGTACGCCTCGACGGCGGCCCGCCCCAGCGCCCGGGCGATGCCCATGCAGTGCTCGGCGAGCGACGGCCGCCCGTTCACCTGCTCCTGCAGGTGCCCGAGGACCACACCGGGGTTCTCCCCCTGCTGCAGCTCGCTCAGCAGCTTGTCACGGAGCACGTCCTGCGCGGCACGCGGCTTCGCGGGCACGGAGACGTCCTCGGCGGAGGCGGTCAGGATCTGGGAGGGCGAGTTGTCCGCCCAGGGGACCATGGTGACCGCGAGGGTCCCGGACAGGACCCGGACGACGGGCAGGACCCGGGCGAGGGAACGGCCGATTCCCGGACAGGACCAGGACGACGGGCAGGACCAGGGCGAGGGAACGGCCGATTCGGCGGGCAGTGTGGGTCACGAGGGCGAGAGTAGCGCTCGGTGAGGATTTGGCGACATTTAGTCACCCGGTCGGGGGATGGTTCGACGTGGCTTTTCGATTTAAGGGTTGACGCGTGCGGCCGAATGGCCCGCTCTGCCGGGGTTCGTGGGAAACGCTACCCACAACTCCCGCGAGGGGGAGGCCCCTTCACGGAACCTCCCCCTCGCGTGCGCGTCAACGGCCCCTGTCAGTCGGAGAGGCGCGCCCCGGTCGACGTCGAGAACACGTGCATCTCCCCGGCCCGCGGCACCACGTGCAGCGAGGAACCCTTCTCGGGCACCTGACGGCCGCCCACGCGGACCACGATGTCCTGGCCGTCCTTGCTGCCGTAGACGTAGCCGTCGGCACCCAGTTCCTCGACCACGTTCACGGTGATCGTCAGACCGCCGGTCTCGCCGATGTCGAAGTGCTCGGGACGCACGCCGACGGTGACGGTCTTGTCGCCCGCGTCGGCGGCCGCCGACAGCGCCTCGCGCGACACCGGCACCACGCTGTCCCCGAACTTCACGCCGCCGTCGGTGATCGGCACCTCGACGAGGTTCATGGCCGGCGAGCCGATGAACCCGGCGACGAAGAGGTTCGCGGGCCGGTCGTACATGTTGCGGGGGGTGTCCACCTGCTGGAGCAGACCGTCCTTGAGCACCGCGACCCGGTCGCCCATGGTCATGGCCTCGACCTGGTCGTGGGTGACGTACACGGTGGTGATGCCGAGGTCGCGCTGGAGGGCGGCGATCTGCGTACGCGTGGACACGCGGAGCTTGGCGTCGAGGTTCGACAGCGGCTCGTCCATGAGGAACACCTGCGGCTTGCGCACGATGGCCCGGCCCATGGCCACGCGCTGGCGCTGACCGCCGGAGAGCGCCTTCGGCTTGCGGTCGAGGTACTGGGTGAGGTCCAGCATCTTCGCCGCCTCCTCCACCTTGCGGCGGATGGTGGCCTTGTCCTCACCGGCGATCTTGAGCGCGAAGCCCATGTTGTCGGCGACGGTCATGTGGGGGTAGAGCGCGTAGTTCTGGAACACCATCGCGATGTCCCGGTCCTTGGGCGGCAGGTGCGTGACGTCGCGGTCCCCGATGCGGATGGCACCGCCGTTGACGTCCTCCAGGCCGGCGAGCATGCGCAGCGAGGTGGACTTGCCGCAGCCGGAGGGCCCGACGAGGACGAGGAACTCGCCGTCCTCGATCTCCAGCTCCAGCTGGTCGACGGCGGGCTTGTCGCCGCCGGGGTAGAGGCGGGTCGCCTTGTCGAAGGTGACAGAAGCCATGGTGATGCATCCCTTCTACCGGCAGGAACGTGCCGGACGATCCGAGTGGAAGGTCTAGTCCAATATTCAGGACTCGGCCCGACGCTACCCGGTGCGGGGGGTTCTGTCAGCAATCTGACGGCCCGGATGCCAGAGCAGTTGCCTTTTGGCCCGGGCGTGGCAGAGCAACGTTCTTTTGGCCGAGGCCGGCAGAGCGACGGCTTTGCGGCCGTAGCGCTCCACGCCTCACTGCCCTCACGAGCAGCGGTTCCTGCTTCGACGCCCGCCGCCGAGCCGGCGAGACCCTACGGGTCACACCTGGCCGGTCTTACACAGGCTCCACAGGCATTGCGGCCGACGGCCCGTCGGTCCGTACTGCGCTTGACTTCGCTATGCGGCCGACACGAGGTTCACCAGCTCCGAAGCCCTGATCACACTTGGCGGCACGCGCCCGGGCGGCAGCGCCATCGCCACTGCCCAGTACAGCCGCAACCCCTCGTCCCGGAGGTTCACCGCCGCGTTCTCGTCCCGGTCGTGGAAGGTCCCGCACTCCGCGCAGGTCCACTCGCGGACGGACACGTCGAGCTTCGGCCCCTTCGTGTGGCACGCGGAGCAGCGCCGGGTGGACGGGAAGAACCGGTCCACGACCACCAGGGTCCGTCCGTACCAGGCGCACTTGTAGCGGAGCTGGCGTAGCAGCTCACCCCAGGCGGCATCGGTGATCGAGCGGTTCAGAGCCGCCTTGCGGCGCCTGTTCCTACCCTTGCCCGCACGCAGGATGCCGGTGATCGACAGGTCTTCCACCACGAGCACTTGGTTCTCGCGCACGAGGCGGGTGGTGAACTGGTCCAGCTGATCACGGCGCACGTCACCGATCGAGGCGTACACGCGGGCGATCCGCTCCCGCACCTTCCCTCGGTTCTTCGATCCCTTCGTCTTCCGGTGCAGGTCGCGCTGGAGGTTCGCGAGCCGCTTCCCGTACTTGGCGAGGAGGCGGGGGTGCGGGAGCTTCTCCCCGTCGTCCGTGGTCACCAGCGTCGCGACCCCGAGGTCGAGGCCCACGGCCTTGGGCTCCCGGCCCCCCGGTAGGAAGACCTCGGGGAGCGGAGCTATCACCTCCTCCACCAGGACGGAGAGGAAGAAGCGGCCGGCCCGGTCGCGGGTGACGGTCAGCTTCACCGGTAACTGTCCTGCGGGGAGCGCGCGCGACCAGCGGATGTCCAGTGGCGTCGTCTGCTTGGCAAGGGTGACCGTGGCCGTACCCGGACACTCGGGGTCCTCGACCCACCGGAAGCCGGTGCGGACGTAGGTCGCCGAGTCCTTTGACCGGTGTCGGGACTTTCTCTTCGGATACTTCGCCGAACCTTTGAAGAACCGGGAGAAGGCCGCGTCCAGGTGCCGCAGGGACTGCTGGAGGACCGTGGACGAGGTCTCCTTCAGCCACGCGGTCTCCCGTCCGCGCTTCCAGCCGGTCAGGGCCCGGCAGGTCTCCGCGAAGCCCAGCGAGACCCGGTGCTTCTCCCAGGCCTCTTTCCGGAGGGCCAAGCCCTCGTTGTAGACCCAGCGGCAGGCGCCGAAGGTCTGGGTGAGCTGCGCCGCCTGGTCGGCGGTCGGGTAGAAGCGGAAGCGGTAGACGCGCTGCTGCGTGCCCGGCTCCCTGACCAGCCCTTTCAGGGGCGCGATCGCTCGCCCACGGTGTTTGGTCCGGTCGTCCACTCCGAGGAGTTCGCGCTTGATGCGCCAGGCTTCCTCTCCCGATATCCGGTTCGCCATCGCCCCTCCCGCGCCCTCATCTTCAGAACGGCACACCAGTACGTTCAACGAACGCTTGCGTGAGGGGTTACGGGCCCCGCCCAATGTGATGGCTTGGGGATTCTGGGGCTGTGTAGAGTGTTGGCGGTTCCATGCGCGGCGGTGTCGCGGGTGGGAAGTTGTGCCGCCTTAGCTCAGTTGGTAGAGCACCGAACTTGTAATTCGAAGGTCGTCGGTTCGATTCCGACAGGCGGCTCCATCCCAGGTCAGAGGCATACTGACCGAAGGGATTCGTACAAAAGCGGAAGGCCCCGGGTGATCGCCCGGGGCCTTTTGCGTGTCTCAGGAGCGGCCCGAGATGTGGTTCGCGAGGCGGGCCAGGGGGGTCGTCTTCGGGGTGTGGGTTCTCGTTTCGTGGCGGTCGGCTTCGCGGTAGGCCGCGTAGAGGGCGTGGACGCCGAGCCAGCGGAAGGGTTCCGGTTCCCAGCGGCGGACGCGGTGGTGGACCCAGGGGAGGGCGGTCAGGTCGGTGGATTCGCCCAGGACCAGGTCGCGCAGGGTGCGGGCGGCGAGGTTGGCGGTGGCGACGCCCGAGCCGACGTAGCCGCCGGCCCAGCCGAGGCCCGTGGTGGCGTCCAGGGTGACGGTGGCGCACCAGTCGCGGGGGACGCCGAGTACGCCGGACCAGGCGTGGGTGATCTCCGTGCCGGTGAGGACCGGGAAGAAGGAGAAGAGGAGCTCCCTGAGGGCGCTGATGGTGGCGGGCTGGGTGTGGCCGTCGTTGTCCGTGCGGGAGCCGAAGCGGTAGGGGACGCCGCGGCCGCCGATGGCGATGCGGTCGTCGGCGGTGCGCTGGGCGTACATGTAGGCGTGGGCCATGTCGCCGAGGAGGGGGGCGTCGGCCCAGTTGAGCTGTGACCAGACGGACGGGGGGAGGGGGGCCGTGACGATCATCGAGGAGTTCATGGGGAGCCAGGTGCGTTTCTGGCCCTTGAGGGAGGCGGTGAAGCCTTCGGTGCAGCGCAGGACGTAGGGGGCGCGGACGGTGCCGTAGGGGGTGACGGCGCGGCGCGGGGCGAGTTCGGTGACGGGGGTGGACTCGTGGATGACGACCCCGAGGCGTTCGCAGGCGGTGGCGAGGCCGCGGAGGAGTTTGAGGGGGTGGATGCGGGCGCCGTGGGGGGTCCAGCTGGAGCCGACGGCGTCGGCGATGTCGATGCGGTTGCGGGTGGCGGTGGCGCCGTAGAGCTCGCGGTCGGTTTCGCCGAAGGTGAGTTCGGCGGTGTGGAAGGCCTTGAGGCGGGCGAGCTGGGCGGGGGTGCGGGCGACTTCGAGGACGCCGCCGCGGTGGATGTCGGCGTCGATGGATTCGGCGGCCGCCACGTCGATGACCTCGGTGACGGTGTCGTTCATGGCGTGCTGGAGGCGTTGGGCGGCCTGGTGGCCGTGGAGCCTGGCGTAGCGGTCGCGGCCGGCGATGCCGTTGTAGAGCCAGCCGCCGTTGCGGCCGGAGGCGCCGTAGCCGCAGAACTTCTGCTCCAGGACGGTGACGCGGAGGTCGGGGGCGGTGCGCTTGAGGTAGTAGGCGGTCCACAGGCCGGTGTAGCCGCCTCCGACGATGACCACGTCGGCGGTGGCGTCGGTGGTGAGGGGGGCGCGGGGTGGCTGGTGGGGGGAGGCGTCGCTCGCGTACCAGAAGGAGATGCCGCCGTTGATCGTCATGGGGGAGTTGGTACCGGCGGTGTGGGAGGGGTGTCCAGGGGCGGGGTGTCGTGTGTGGGGGGCGGGTTGTGGGCCGGTTGTCGGGTGCGGGAGGGGGTGGTCAGGGTTCGAGGACGACCTTGCCGGTGGTGGGGTGGGTTGTCAGTGGGGTCGGCCACGATGGGGGTATGGCGCGGAACGGGCGAAGTGATGGGCAGTCGGTGAAGGCGGCGCGGCGGGCGGAGGTGGCGCTGCCGGAGCTGGTGGCGTGGGAGGGGGGTGGGCTGGAGCCGGACGGGGATTACGACGGGCTGGAGTTCGCGGACCTGGACCTGTCGGGGCAGGAGGCGGTCGGGGCGCGGTTCATGGACTGCGCGCTGCGGCGGTGCGCGCTGGACGGGGCCGGGCTGGTGAAGGCGCGGGTCCTGGATTCGGTGCTGGCGGGGGTCCGGGGTGTGGGGGTGGACCTGGCGGGGGCCTCGTTGCGGGACGTTGAGCTGGTGGACGCCCGGTTGGGCGGGGTGCAGCTGCACGGGGCGGTGCTGGAGCGGGTCCTCGTGCGCGGGGGCAAGATCGATTACCTGAACCTGCGGCAGGCACGGCTGCGGGACGTGGTGTTCGAGGGGTGCGTGCTGGTGGAGCCGGACTTCGGGGGTGCGGTGCTGGAGCGGGTGGAGTTCCGGGACTGTGCGCTGCGGGGGATGGACGTGACGGGGGCCCGGCTGGTGGACGTGGACCTGCGGGGTGCGGTGGAGCTGGGGGTGGCGCGGGGTGTCGAGTCCTTGGCGGGGGCGGTGATCAGCCCGTCGCAGCTGTTCGACCTGGCTCCGGTGCTGGCGGCGCAGCTGGGGGTGCGGGTGGTGGCGTAGGGGGGCTGGTCCCGGGGGCGGGTCCGTCGTCGGTCAGGCGGGGACGCGGGGGAAGCGGGACTGGAGGGTCCAGATGACCGGGTTGTCGGCGAGGTCCTCGTGCATGTCGATGAGGTCGGCGATCAGGTCGTGGAGGAAGTCGCGGGCCTCGCGGCGCAGCAGGCGGTGGCTGAAGGTCAGCGGGTCCTCCTCCGGGGGCATCCAGTCGGCTTCGATGTCGACCCAGCCGAAGCGGCGCTCGAAGAGCATGCGGTCGCTGGATTCGGTGAAGTCGAGTTCGGCGTACTGGCTGTGGGAGGAGCGGCTGCCGCGGGGGTCCTGGTCGAGCTGTTCGACGATGTCGCAGAGCGCCCAGGCGAAGTCGAGGACGGGTACCCATCCCCAGGCTGTGGATACCTCTGTGTCCTTTTCGGTGTCGGCGAGGTAGACGTCGCCGCAGAAGAGGTCGTGGCGCAGGGCGTGGACGTCCGCCGACCGGTAGTCGGTCTGCGGGGGGTCGGGGAAGCGCCGGGAGAGGGAGTAGCCGATGTCGAGCACGTAGCCGATGGTGTCACGGGTGGGCGGGGGGCGGGTGGTCAGGATGGCAGGAGGCGCTGTTCCTTGGCGACGGCCACCGCGCCGGCGCGGGTGTCGACGCCGAGTTTGTCGTAGATGCGGCCCAGGTGGGTCTTGACGGTGGCCTCGCTGATGAACAGGGCGCGGGCGATGTCGCGGTTGCCGAGGCCGCGGGCCAGCTGGCCCAGGATGTCCAGTTCGCGGTCGGTGAGGGTGGGGCGGGTGCCGCGCATGTGGGCCATGACGCGGCTGGCGACGGGGGCGGAGAGGGTGGTGCGGCCGGCGGCGGCCGAGTGGATGGCGGCGAAGAGTTCCTCGGGGCGTTCGGCCTTCAGGAGGTAGCCGGTGGCGCCGGCGCCGATGGCGCGGGTGATGTCCGCGTCCGTGTCGTAGGTGGTCAGGACGAGGACGTGCGGGGGGTGGGGGAGGGCGGTGATGCGGCGGGTGGCTTCGACCCCGTCGATGCCCTCGCCCAGCTGGAGGTCCATGAGGACCACGTCGGGGTGGAGCTTGGCGGCCAGGGCGACCGCTTCCTCGCCGCTGCCGGCCTCTCCGAGGACTTCGATGTCCGGCTCGCTGCCGAGCAGGGCCAGCAGGCCGGCGCGGACGACGACGTGGTCGTCGCAGAGGAGGATCGTCGTCATCCTGTGGGCTCCAGGGGGATCGGCGTCATCCTGTGGGCTCCAGGGGATCGAGGCCGAGAGGACGGTGCCTTCGCCGGGGGTGGATTCGATGGTCAGGGTTCCGCCGAGCTGGCGCACGCGGGCGCGTATGGCCGGGAGGCCGTGGCCGCGGTCGGCGGGGGCGGAGGTGGCG